>JAKBQK010000003.1 GCA_021835265.1 Thermoplasmata archaeon | reverse complement strand
TTTGTACATTGACCTCATATATAATTTTAAAAAAATAGGTTCGTTCTTACATTCAAGAAAGTATAAGTCATGACCAATAACTATTGTTTTCTTATTATATCCTGTGAGGGGTAGAAGTGAGGGGCCAGACAAAATCGCCACATCGGAATCTATATTTTTGAAAGACCTCCAATTCAATCCAGAAATAAAATTTAAGGCTAATTTTCCATTGTATCCATATTTAAGTTCCCCAAAAGTCTTATAAAAATAACCATATTTTGTATGTATACTTTTATCACCTAATTTGACATTTGAAATAAGAAATTGATAAAAATTTGAATTAATATTATGCTCTTTTAAATTTTTGTAAATCTTATAAGAATGTGAAAACGTTCCACTGAACGTATGCTGATCATTTATTATATCCACTTTTGGTTTATCCAATTATCTCCTCCATGCGAAATGTTCTAATAGATTTTATTATATTTTTTCCAACTAATACGATATCCTCCCTTCCATATCCTGCATTATTTGTTTTGCAAACAAAAAAGCTTCTCAAGTATATAATGATAATAACACTACTTGACTTTCATTCAAAGGCTTCAGTAAGAGAGGAGTACTCACATTTACCATGTGTCAAATCACAGGGTAAAGGGAACTATAAACGTAAACCAGAATTCCCAATATATTGGTAAAGAGATAATCGTGGACGGAAATACAATGATGCAGGAACTGAAGAAAAGAATCGCAGTCAGTTGGATAATGGATCTGCTCCTTTCCTAATGTACCAGTATGCAGAGAATTTTGGGATAATCAATGATTTCATTTCTGCGATTACTGTTCTCACAAACATGAGATGCCAGCAAAGAGCATCGATGAACTGGCCGTAATTGACATGTTCGGTTCCACAGAATCCATATAGTTGCATACTGAGATAAAAGACAGTACTGTAAAAAAGATTTGTAATCTGATCGATTTCATTGTGCCAGGCCCTCCATAAGTGGGTGCATTGCTGCAGAAATCTATGGAAAAAAGTATTGTGAAGGAATTCGGTTCCTCCGGTATCGTATACGGTCTCAGTGCAATAAATTACTTTGGAAAGGGAGAATGATATTGCACGATTCAGCCACAACTATTATTCCGCTGGCAAAACATAGAGATAAACGTTATTCTGATGGTAACATGGGATTCCGGAATACATGTCCATCACAGGATTATCTAAGGGAACATCGTATCTGTTTTAAGCATCAACAATTTCGTCATGAAACTGAAGGATTTCGCCATGAATTGAGTTAAGATTGTCATTGGCAGGGAATTCTATTCTCATTCCAACGCGGGCCCTATGAAAGCACAGCTTAATAGCTTCAATCAATGAAACACTCTCCATATATCCGAGTCTTGTGAAGAAACCCTATGAAATAGAAAACTTCAGAAACTACGTACAGTATAGTGAAGAGACCAAATTCCTCGAATCATCCATGTTCAACAAGATGCACTATACCGTATACTACGATGCAAAAACGAAGGTAGAGATGGTACAATCTTTCTGTTCAAAACGATCTCGTACAGAAAGAAGACTTAATATCCGACGTCTGTGAAATTCATCAGCAGAAATTAAATGATTAAATCCGTATCAGCATTAGTCAATGGCTTGGGAAAAAACTATCACTTAAATTTTCAAGTTCATTGATCCTTCACAAATCACTGGAGCACATGACAATACAGTCACACGCCTTACCCATTGGATTCTTTATCCCTGTTATGAACACAATGATTTAGTGGAGTGCGTTCTGAAAATATACAGAAAGAAGGCTATGGTTGAGAAAACATTTATGCATTGAAAATACGTGATGGGACCTCTCTGTGAACATACAGGTGAAGGAGATCATGGGCTAATGCGTTATTCTCCATTCTCTGGTATGCAATCATCGTAATGTTCGCCATAAAATGCAGACAAACAAAAACTAAGACGCTAACTATAAAATGAACATAGGAGGTTGTTTACACCAACAGTTCACACATTACTTTTGAACTCACTAAGGAACAGAAAACACTTCTGGAAAAACTTTCAATTGAACTGTAGTGTTAAAATAGGGCAAAGAGATGTTTTAACTCAATATAGTGAATTCAGGATTTCCAAGAAATGTTAGGTTGCCAGTATCCGAATTTTGAATTCCTAAACTGATGTAATACGAATCAAAATTTTTTATTATTATCTTTCCCGAGAATACCGCAAAATTGCCTATATTTGATGATTCGAAGAAAGTCGAATTATAACCCAATACATATCCATTACTCCCCATTATTGAAATTTTCCCAGTGATACCTTTAGAGGTTAAATTTGAATCTGAAGAAACTTTTTCCATAAAAGTAAGGTTATAGCTACCCGGGGAAAGTTCAACATAATCTGTTTGAAATGAATAATTTAAATGTGATTGTGAAGATTGTGTATAAAAATTACCGATTCCATATAGTTTTTCCTGACAAAACATTGCAGGGGAACCAACAAAATGCAATTTATAAATCTCGATGTTTGCCAATCTCACATACATTCCATATGAAGCATTGTTTGCAAACTCATTTGCTATGGTTTGATTAAATCCAGAATAAGAAGGAACACCAAAACCAGGCGTGAATGGAATGAACACGGCATATTGAACTGATTCATTGTTATAGTAACCTGGAAAATATACATTAGGCCTATTATCTAATTGCACTATGCCATTTTGGACTAACACTGATGCATTCATTGGAATTAAATTAAATGCTTTGGTAAGGTTGCTTTCTAACGGAGTAATTGTAATATCATTATGTATATTAC
>JAKBQK010000575.1 GCA_021835265.1 Thermoplasmata archaeon | reverse complement strand
TCCTCATAATCCAATAGGAGCAAAAGGTATTGGAGAGTCAGGGACCATAGCAGCACCCACTGCGGTTGTTAATGCAGTTATAGACGCACTATGGCATCTTGGCATAACTAATTTGGATATGCCGCTTAAACCGGAAACCGTATGGAGATCGGTTAAAGAGAGGATAAGCATATAACAATTGTGTAGTTTAAAAAATGATTATCGAAGAACACCAAATTCAGCATTAAATATTTATAGATACATTGTTTTGTATACGTGATAGATATGACAGCCCACAAATATGACATGAAAAGGAAGGAACCGTATGACCCTGATGAATTTGTTGAACTTCTTGGAAATATAGCAGAAGAAACTTGGGCCGGCGTTGTGCATCCTCTTGCGAAGATGTTCCTCGACGGAAAATTGACGAAAGAACAGCTTAAAACTTGGGCTATCCAGGAATACTGGTTTTACAAAGGTCCTTCATACTGGTCAGCCGCTGAAGCTGCAAATGCCCCTACACTTCTTGACCAGCAGATATTGATGGACCCACTTGTAACGGAAATGGGAACTGGAAACAAGGAATCCCATGTTGATTTATATGTGAAGTACTGCAATGCAATGGGTATAACTCTAGACGAAATTCTTTCAACACCTTTGCTTCCTGGCACAGTATCGTCCGTGAGTGAATTCTATAATATATGCAAATTTCTTCCTTTACCTGAAGCGATCGCAGCAGAGAAGATCGCCGGTGAGAATGTAAACAAAATCAGACATGAGAAATATTATAGTGCCTATAGGAAGTACTACTCATGGATACCTGAATCAGCACTGATTTTTCATAAAGAGCATGTGACGGAGGATGTAGGACATACCAAAATAGGAATGTACCTAGTCAAGAAATACGCTACTTCGAAAGAGGCTCAGAATAGAATGTGGGAGGCAGAAGTTAGATTCCTTTCACTACAATGGGTGTTGTATGATGGAATATACCAGTATTCAGTAATGGGTGCTAAACCACCGATGTTCTCAGTAAGCAGCTTCTATCCACTCCCATACTATGATATGAACGAACTCCCAGTGCCTGAATTCGAGTAATCGTAAAATATAAATTTTTTAAATATTTGTGATAACGATGATCGATAAATGTAGAAAATTGGAGGGAAAAATTGCAATAGTCACCGGCGGAAGTTCAGGAATAGGGAGGGCTATATCTTTAGCATTCGCTGAAAATGGGGCTAAGGTCGTAGTTGCTGATATCATGGATTTACCTAGAGAAAATGCAACTAGGACGGTCGATGAGATTGGTAAACTAGGAATGGATTCCTTTTTTAAAAAAACTGATGTATCAGATGAAAGGTCAATATCAGATCTGGTAGAAAGTTGTGTGGAAAGATATGGCAAACTTGACATAATGGTAAATAATGCCGGAATAACTGCAATAAAAAGTGCACTTGAAATGACAGGTGAAGAGTTCCTTAATATCCTAAATGTAAACGTTAAGGGGGCATTTCTTGGTTCAAAATATGCCCTTAAACATATGGTCAAACAGAAAAAAGGGAAGATAATAAATCTCGCCTCGAATTTTTCTTTCACAGCACTGGGAAATATAAGTGCGTATGTTACATCCAAAACTGCTGTTCTTGGGCTCACTAAGGCGCTAGCTATAGAATTTGCCCCTTTTGGAATAAACATAAACGCGGTTTGCCCGGGAGCGACCAAAACCGAATTCACAAGGCCATTCTGGGATGACGCTGTCGGCCTTCAGGAACTGGCAAATCGAACTCCACTGAGAAAAAACGGAGAGTTTCTAGTCAAACCTTCTGATATTGGAAAGGCTGCCGTGTTCCTTGCTTCTGATGACTCTGACATGATGACTGGCACGAGCATACTTGTTGATGGAGGCTGGAATGCGTGGTAATTTTTGACGACTTCTATACTATGACATACGGTTCTAATTAGAATTAACGAAGGATTAAGACCAATCAAAAATTTTAAGAGATCAATTGACAAACCTGTTTCTCAATTTTCCAAATCCCTCAATCTCAACCTCTATTATATCGCCTTCGGAAAGCCATTTTCTTTTATTTTCTGGAAACCCCATAATTACACCTTCTGGTGTTCCTGTTGAGATTATATCTCCTGGCTCAAGTTTTATGAACTGCGAGATGTAACTGATCAGATGGCTGCATGAAAATATCATGTCTGAAGTATTTGAATTCTGGCGCAGTTCTCCATTGACATATGTTTTTATGTACAGATTTTGAGGATTTTGTACTTCGTCTGGAGTTATAATAGATGGACCGGTTGGAAAAAATTTATCACACGTTTTACCCAACAGCCATTGAGTTGTCCTGAACTGAAGGTCCCTAGCGGTTACGTCGTTTGCGATAAAATAGCCAAAAATGTGGTTTAGGGCCTGATTTTCAGGTACCATGCTTGCTTCTTTACCAATAACTATTCCCAGCTCTCCTTCATAATCAACTTGCTTCGAATTTTGAGGTAAGGGAATATCGTCATCATAGGCGGCAAGTGAGTTCATAAATTTACTGAAGACGATGGGAAATTTTGGAAGTTTCTCGTTCATTTCGTTGATATGATTCGTGTAGTTTTGACCAATGCAGAGTATCTTGCCCGGTCTACCGACTGCAGGCATATACCTGAATTCTCCTTCTTTCAGAGTCTTGAGTTCCATTGCCTTGATGTTGAGTTCAGTTTTGAGAGTCTTGAGGAAATCACGGTTTACCATAAAACTGTTCAGTGAATCGGAGTGTGCAGAAAGTTCACTGTTTCCAAGAAGAGAGATCGGAACCATTCCCTTTTCCGTGC
>JAKBQK010000567.1 GCA_021835265.1 Thermoplasmata archaeon | reverse complement strand
ATGTGATGGTGACAGTTATCTTGGTGTGTGTAGGCAGCGTAATATTAGAAGTGGACTGAAGAGAACCATTCACAACCTCATAGTACCTGGGTTGAGCTCCAACTGAACTGTTGTAATTTGCGTCCATAACTTCTATCAAATCAAGGTGATATGCGCCAATCATCTGCTGATTACTACTATGGCTACTGATAACAGCGACCTGATGGTTATAAGCAACACCAATCCCAACTCCTCCTATAATCACTATCGCGGAAACAATGGCGTAGAAAACCTTTTCCTGCATAATGAAAGAATGGTTGAGAAAGACTTAAAAGTATCCTTATCACAATGCAAAGGAATTGCATCATGACTGTTCATAATATATAATAAACGATCAGGAAAGATTATTGTGTACTTTTCAGCACCAGAATCCTGATGGGAAAAATCAGGATTGCGAGGCTCATCGCGTTGAAACTCCCATTACTTGTTGTGTTTAGGGTGTGGTTTTTATCGTCTTCCTCGATAGTATCCCGAATTTTGTGTAAAGAAAAGACCAGGATCTAGATACAGGATCATGAGAGCGGAAAAACTTTCATGAAAAATGAAAGGATGCCTCCAGGAACCAACCAGGAGGCAATAAACAATGGAAGAACTGGATAAAAAGGTATCTGAAATAGTCAGATCCACAGTGAAGGAGTTCATGGAATCTCTCATGAAAGGAGAGATTCAGGCCTTTCTTGAGGAGAACAGAGGATCGAGAAATGGATATTACGAGAGAGACCTAGGTACAAGATATGGGAAAATAAATGATCTCAGGGTTCCAAGAGACAGGGACAATGAATTCCAGACCGCTCTGTTTGAGAGATATCAGCGCAACATCGGAATTGACGATCTTGTTGTTTCCATGTACTCCAAGGGAATATCAACAAGGAAGATGGCTGAGATTCTTGAGGAACTGTTTCACAACAGGTACAGCAGATCCACCATATCAAGGATCACAGACATCACTGTCCCTGAAATAAGCAAATGGCGCTCTAGAAAATTGGAGAAAAGATACATTGCCATATTCATGGATGCGGTGTTCTTCTCCCTACGCCGTGAAACTGTGCAGAAGGAGTGTGTCATATTTGCAATGGGAATACGTGAATCAGGAAACTATGAAATCCTTGGATTCTACATGAATCCTGTTGAGAATCATATTGCATACAGGAATGTCCTCATGGACCTGCATGAAAGAGGCGTTGAAGAGCCACTGCTGTTCATAGCAGACGGTCTTCCGGGAATAGAGGAGGAAATAAAACAGCTGTATCCAAGGGCTGATTTCCAGCTGTGCACAATACATGCATCAAGGAACTTCGAATCACATGTGAGGGTGCAGGATCGCAATGAGATTGATTCAGATCTGAAGGGAATATTCCTCTCCCGCACCAGAGAAGAAGCACTGAATCAGTTCACTGAGTTCAAGAGTAAATGGTCTTCGAAATACCCAAAGCCGGTGTACAATATGGAGAAAAACCTGGGTATATTGCTCAAGTACCATGATTATCCTGAATCCATAAGGAGATCCATACATTCAACGAATCTGATTGAACGAATGAACAAGGAAATAAGGCGGAGAATCAAGATCGTTGATTCCCTGCCATCAGAGGAGAGTGCCATGAAGATCATCTATCTCAGGTCTGCTGAGATAAATGAGCAATGGTCTCTCAGATCACTGAGGGGATTCTATAAATGCCAGGACGAGATCAGGGAGATGTTCCAGAAGAGGTATCCTTTATAAATACACAACTTTCGGGACGCTATGTAGTTATAAGCAAAAAAACTAATATTAATAAATCAAATCCCCCAAAGATGAGTGATGATAATAACGCAATTGTCGTTGGCTACGGATACTGGGGTAAAAAAGTAGCGAATGAATATTTGAAATTATATGAATCTGGTCTAATAAAAAATATTTATGTCTATGACAAAGATCAAAGGTTACTAAATTTTAAAGATCGTAGACTAAAGATTGTTCAAAACCTCAATCAAATACCAAGAGAAGTGCGTTTTGCTCACGTTTGTACTCCTAACGATACGCATTTTGAGGTAACTAAACAACTTCTTGAAAAAAGTTGCTCCGTCTTAGTGGAAAAGCCATTGGTTGAAGATTCATCAAAAGCCGAGGAGTTGATAGAAATAGCACAAAATAATTCGGTTTTCCTCAACATAGGGATGGTTTACCGTTATTCTCAGGCAGTTGAAAAATCTAGGATATTGGTTAATAGCATTATTGGCCCTACAAGGTTTATTGGTGCCAGTTGGCTGCACAACATAGATATGCCTAATATAAAGAGAGTCATGATGGAAAGAGATGTGGTTTGGGATATATTTATACATTTATTGGATATTATAAATATCATTTACAACGGGTGGCCCTCATTTGAACATGCCTCAGGAATATCTAATCCAATTGGCCAAAACCATACTTTCATCTCGATGGGAAAACTGAATGAGGCAAGCATTGTAATGAAGAGTAGTTTTATCTCCCATTTCAAAGAAAGGAAAATAGAAATAATAGGAGAAAATGCAGACCTCGTCTTAGATATTTTGAACAATATGGTAACCGTGGGAACTGATGAAAAGCGAACGGAATTTTATTTTTATGATAACCCGCTATATTCTGAGATACAGGCTTTCATTAACTCTAAAAATAACGGTACTTTACCAAATTCTGGTAATATTGGTTTGTTAGAAACAAACATAATTGAAAACCTGTTAAAAGGGCAGAAATCTTTAAAAGGTGTAAAAGGTGAGAATCTCTGAACATACTTATCACCGGTTCATCAGG
>JAKBQK010000036.1 GCA_021835265.1 Thermoplasmata archaeon | reverse complement strand
TACTAAATTATTTATATCTGAAGAGGTAAATGAAAATAACTTCTATAAGAAGACATATGAGTTTGTAAAAAAGCATAGCGCCATAGACAATGAGTTCATAAACAGATTTGCAAAAGGTGATATTAGTGTAGAAGAATTTAAACGTTTTTCTGTGGAATTCTTCCACTTTACCAGGGAGTGGCCAGCAATTCTCTCAACCTTGCTGGTTAACACTCCAGATGAGTCAGATGCTGCTAACCTTACAACTATTCTCGTTTCAGAACTCGGTGATATGGATCCAACCAAGAGACATGAACTTTTATACAGAAAGTACCTTAGAAGTCTCAATATGGAACCCACATCCCTTGTTAAGGCTAAGCAACTACCAACAACAAAGGCTTGGCTAGACGGTATGAGAAACTATTTTTCATCAGATTACTATGAAGCACTTGGAGCGGAATTTGGTCTTGAAAATATGGCTATTCCAATGTGGGACAAAATACTTTCAGGTTTCAAAATCTTCACGCAGAAACATCCTGAATTCAAGGGTGTTGACATAGAGTACTTCACATTTCACAGAGAACTTGAAGAACACCACGAAGAGGCAATGGAAGATGTTCTTGGAACTCACAAGAGTGATCCAGATGCAAGGGAGAAATTTTTCAAGGGAGCAAAAGGAATACTTGATCTGGAAAAGAATTTCTGGCTAGGACTTTCGGATAAACACTGAAATAAAGATAATCTGGGAAATCTCAACCTTTATTTTTTTAAGAATCTTTTGTCCATAACTGAGGTTTTGTAATTTATGTTCTTTTACAAAAGGCGAAAAACATTAAATTATATTGAGGTCTTTTCCAGTGTAGAAGATGAAAGTCTATTTTGTAAGACACGGTGAAACAGAGTGGAACCGGGAGGGAAGATGGCAGGGGAGTTTTGACATTGGTCTGTCGGAAGAAGGTAAAAAACAAGCTTTAGATGCTTCATCGCAGTTTGAAAATAAGCCCATAGATGCCATATATTCAAGTGATCTCAAAAGGGCATATGAAACCGCACAATTCATTAGTGCTAGGACAGGATTAAAGAATATAATACGAGATCCAAGACTACGTGAAAGAAGACTGGGGAAGATAGAAGGTAAAACATCGTTGGAGGTATCACAGTTATTATCGATGAACATTAATCTTCTAGATATAATAGGCAAAGATCTACCTGTAGATGGAATGGAACCACTCAAGAGTCAGTTTGATAGAGCCAGCCAATTTATAAACGATCTTAGAAAAAGTGATTATAAAAATACGGTTGTGGTCTCACACGGGGTGACCATAGGAATAATGATCGAAATCATTACCGGAGAAGATTTTAGAAAGAGAAAGATTGGAAATTGCGAAATTATTGAGGTAGTAGTTTAACATTACTTTAATAAATGGCACCAAGTGCCATGAATATAAGTGTTAAAACTGCAAAAGTAAGTTCCAGAGTCACGTATTTCTTAAGATCCTTTCCCTTTTCTGGATTAATATGCTTCGCAAGTCTCATCGCAAATCCCTCACCGAATATCACATATGATACGATGGCAAAAAGGATGCCAATGGAAAGCAGTATACCACCTGTAGAATTAAAGCTAAAAGAAGCATGCAAATATCCAGTCAGGGCAGCCACTATAATACCTAATAATATGGCAAGACCACCCATCATTCTTGAAACATTACCGGAAACCATCAATCTACCAGCCCTTTCTTCAGAGGGAGAAGATAAATATGCTGAAACTGCCGTATAAAACCAGAATATCATAATTATCCACAGGACTCCAATAACTCCGTGTACTTCAGCGAGTGCCCTGAACGTTGTATCCATTTTAAATCAGATCTAAATCATGTCTAGCCTATTATAATTTTTTAATCTAAATATTTAGAATTTATTTCTTAAGCAAAGATAAAAAAAATCATTTTATTTTTTCAAACCAACAACAAGATGAGATACTAGATTAAACTAAATCTTAAATTAATCAACAAATACTGTCACACTCAAATTCAGTCTAAGTCGCAAAAATGATATAGAGAGTTTTGACCTAAAAATACAAATTTCTGAAAGTAACGCTGGACTCTGTTAAGTTTTGAGATTTACAAAAATGCGTTGGAATAAATTATGAGGTGGAATTCATTTTGCATTATGGCTTTCTATTTCTGGAATAATTTGGGGAAAAATTGTCTAAATTTCCACAATAGATTTAATATTTGTAAAACATACTACAATATGCAACACAGAAAAGACGGAAACTTCGTTATAGTGAAGCTAGATGAAGGGGAGGATATAATAAAATCACTGGAAAAGGTTCTGGTTGAAGAAAATATAAAGAACGGTTTTATAGTTTCAGGAATAGGAGCTGGAGTTGAGCTTGAGATTGGTTATCTGAGAGGAAAAACCTATGAGAGAGAAATATTCAGTCCGCCAATGGAAATCACATCATTTTCCGGAAGCATAACTGAGGGAGACCCAAAGATGCACATCCATATCAACGCAGCAGGACCTGATCATGTTACTTACGGGGGGCATCTTTTCAGTGGGAAAGCAAAACCTCTAATGGAAATATTACTATTTTCCACAGAGTCAATAAAAATGACCAGGGAGTTAAAGGAAAGCAGTGGTATGAGAGAACTCAAGTTTCTCTGATCAGTTCCCTGATCAGTTCAAGATGCCAGGGTTCCCTATTCTTCAATTTAGAGTATATTTCATCTGCATCCTTTTCTTCAACACCATATTTGGAAAGACTTTCACTAAATCCAAGGGATGCTATAAATTCTTTTACCAGGAAATAAGCGTTTTCAGGATCCTCATCA
>JAKBQK010000098.1 GCA_021835265.1 Thermoplasmata archaeon | reverse complement strand
TCAACATCTATGTGAAGAGGAACGGAAATGGTGAATTCAGGCTGTGGTGCGAACATGACGATTCATACGACTGCTGGCATGTGAAGGCAGCATGGACATATCCGCATGTCCAGAAGATGATGATGCACTATAAAGGAAGAGTTAAAATGTGCAGTGCCTGTGGAACTGAGAACAGAGAGAATGCTAAATTTTGTGACAGCTGCGGAGTGAAAATGGAATAAAGGCGATAATATGTTATATGAAGTTTTGATATATGAAGGAAAGGTTGAACTTGAAGGATTGAACAGAGAAAGCATTGAAGTGATAAAAAGTGGAGTTTTAATACTTATAGATGGGAGAAACAATACAAGCAGCTTGGTTGAGATTGAAGAAAAAATTAAGCTATTCGACTTCCTAAAGAGAAAAAATTTAACTGAAAACGATATTTATGACCTTGCCGAATATACTGTTAACAAATTGATCCCTAATGCATCAGAGCAGGAAAAAGAAAATGCCAAAAATAATTATCTTGAGGATGTGAAAAAATTAAAATTGAAAGGTTTTGTATTTCGATTAGAGAAAGATTCAGAAAAGGCTGATCATACAATAATAATTTCCGGAAAAAACCATGTTGCCAAGGTTCTGGACTACCTGGGCATAAAGCAAAATATGACTGTAAATATTTTTCCAAAACTGGGAATTCATGTTGAGGATTTTCTTTTATGGATATGCTGGGTAACTAATACTTCCAGAACTTTTCCGGGTATAACAGTAAGGAATATAAGTGAGGACAGGACTATAGACAGATCCTATACTTCAAGATCACAGAAAGAAGGTGGAGGAAGACAAATATTAGATTCATTAGACTTCAAGTATAGGGTTGGAACAGGTTACCCTCTCAACGGGCTAAAATTTTTCATAGATGAAACAAATGTTAATGCTCATCTGGAAATAGGCATATTCAGTGAAGATACGAATTATCCTATGATGACTGTTTCTAACTTTAGAGCGAATACCAATGGCACACTCTACCAACTAATAAACGCAACATCCAATGCAAACCATGAAATTATCAAAATAAATCTTGCCATTGACATAATCCACAGACTTGTAAATGAGTACAAAAATGATAAACAAAACTGGTCTGTATCAAAACAAAGCTTCATAGATTCCCAACTACAGGATGCGAGCCAGCTGCTTAATAAACAGAAATCTGGGAGTCAGAATCCGTAGTAGGATAAAAGTAGATTGGATAAATCTATATACATTTTTCAACATGTCGAGATGGAAACGTGATGAAAATAGATTATATCGAATATGTTATAATTCATATTAAAGGTAAAATTCTTAACAACCAAAAATTCAACTATAAATCTATCCTTATAAACGAAACAAATTTGCTATTCATACCATATGATGAATTAAAAAATGTTCAAGAAAAATACAAAATAATTTCCATATCATGGCAAATTATGTATCCTGTTTTACTCAGGTTGCTGGAAGAAGATTGGGACTATGTATTTGAGAATGATGAAGATTCTCATCAACTTGAAGTGATTAATGAGGAATTCAATGATCCAGTCGAGAGACTAACGAAAATAAGAGAATACTTTGAAGAGAAATACAAATGGCCAGATAGAATTGCAGATCCAATATTGCATACGCGTCTGATAATCACACCTCCGAATAGTAGCACCCACTTTGTATTCTATTATGGAGAAACAGTTAATCTTCAGAACAACAGTGAAGAAAACATATGCCATCTTTTTGAACTCATATTGGAGGAATATAAAAAATTGGAACCTAAGTCTGATTTTATGGAAGAAGCAGTATGACTATTTCATCTCTTATTGCAGTATTAGCATCGTTTTTGGCAATCTTTTTCGGAATTATTGATTTTTTCCGAGGATATTTAAAGGATTTTCCCGTTATCAAGTATATATATCCAGAAAATTGGCATAAATACATCCAAATTTATCTTTTTACTGATGTGAAATTAGAAGATGCTGGATGCCAACATGTATCAATTCAGGCAAAACAAGTTGACATGGAAAGTAAATTAATCTATCAAATCCCATTTAAAATATGCATTCCCAGAAGCAATGAAAAACTGGCTAAATTCATTAGAGCAGATATTAAATTCTCTACCGGTGAAGGTACTGACCTTCGTATCATGGAATATAACCATAAAGAGCTAGACCAGACCATAACACTTAACCAGGAGTCATTGTTTTCAGGGTATCAAGGTAGGTATTTTTTAAAAGTAACTAGGAATTATGATGGTGTGGCTATACAAATAAATGTTGAGTCTGTAATATTTACGAAATCCAAGGAACCCTCTCGGAAGACATCTTGGGTGACAAAATCAAATATTAAAATAAATGGATTAGAGAGTAATTCAATGGAATTAAAAATTTAGGGGTTTCTCGAGGAAAATTCATCTTTCAGAATCTATATTCTATTAAATTTAAATTTTTAAGTTCATGAGGCTTATTCATAATTCTTATTTGCTTATACTATGCATATTATAATAGAAAAGCTCGTTTCTCTTAGTTTTCTCTCTCAATCTGCCATTTATTCCGTAATTCATGTATTCCTTCTTCAAGTTAGGCTTTCCAAAGATCTTCTTGATGAATTCATCCTCATTTATGTTCAACAGATACTTTCCTTTGATACTGTCAAGGATTTCCTTCAATTCAATGAAATCACTGTCTTCCATCTCATAGTCGTATAATCCCCTGATATTGTGGTAAGGAGGATCAAGATAGAAGAAAGTCCCCTCGGAATCATACCTTTTGATTAAATCCCTGAAATCAAGTTTCTCGATTGTCCACAGTT
>JAKBQK010000080.1 GCA_021835265.1 Thermoplasmata archaeon | reverse complement strand
TTAGAATGAAAATTTATGAATTATTGCATAGTGATTATTTCACAGTCTCCTGGCTATCTGAAAAGATGATGGAGAAGATATCCTCATTCATGGTTGAAAACAACCTAAGCTTCAGAGATTTCAATGACTGGATAATAGCGTATGATGCATTTTCGAGAAATGTACCTTTAGCCACTTTTGATAAAATACTGCAAAAGAAATGTAAAAAGCTTGGTATTCAAGTTATTGAGATATAGTTTGATGAATGGACCGGTCGGGATCTGATTAAAGTTTTAAACAAATACAATTCTTCGCATTGTAAACAGTTGTCTATCAAACGCTTGAACTTAGCCTCCTCATAACTTCTTGCAGTTTACAGATACTTATCTTTCCCCGTTGAATGTGTCTTCCCCCCAAATTTCCGCGCAGTCATTCTGAATAATCTTAAAAATAACAAACGCATCTTCCAAGAACTTTTCATCTATTATTGGCAGTCTTTTGTAATCAGCTATTTCTCTTTTCTTTTGAAAATCAGAAAGATGATCTTTTATGTTTATATCCAGTCCCTTCTTGTTTGCAAGTTCCTGCACTTTAGCTATAAGTTTATCATGCTTAATTCCCCTGTCATCATCAATGCCAAATAACTTGAGTTTTATATGGTGGAAAACACCGTAGTATAGTCTACTAATCATTGTTCTACGTGCGGCAGATTGAAGATCAGTATCCCACACGTTTTTCTGTAGTCTATCAACAAACGCAAAATACCCGATAGGATCTTCTAGCCCCATCATTTCACCATTCAATATGAATGACGGCTAATCGTTCCAGTTTCTCAATTTTCTTTCTATATCTCGGTTGACTATGTTTCATGTTATCAATAATCCCATTGAACAACTTTCTCAGTTTATTCCACACAATTCCCACATCGTTCTTATTCAAATCCATAACATAAATGGTATAGATCATCTCGAGGTCTGAACTCTCAGGATCACTTTCAAAACTCAAATATATGTCTATATCTTTGTTTTCCAATTCTTTAATTTTTTTCCAGTTTAATACAAAATTTTGATTAATATCGTTGATTATTTTCTCGTAATTATTCCTCTTAATTTCTTTAGGTAATTCACCCTTTATGAAGACTTTTTTCGGTTTCTGTCTTTCACTGATTTCTTTTGATACCCTAACTGATTGTTGATTACTATCATAGATGGACATGGGGCCGGCAAGTAATGTCAACTCCTGACTGGAAAAGAAATTATCACTTAGTTTACTGATTCTTGTCTTATCGCGAGTTGTAACAGTTTCAACATTTTTGTGGAAATCAAGTGATCCTTTATCTATGAATGTGTCTTTCGACCATTGAGATACATAATTATATTGTTTTTCTGGCAATGAAAAACTCCAGTTAGGCGAGAATTTAGTTGTCATTTTCCTGCACCTCGGATTCTATTTCTCCGTCAGTCTTCCTCTTTTGAAGATGAGCGAAACCAGTTTGAAATTGATAATAGTTATTCAATAACTTCCTCCAAGATAAGAGAATCATACTGTCTAGCGCAAAAACGTTTTCGATGAGATCTTCCACCTGATTCGAATCTATATCTTTCCAGCCGTCAAATAGAGTTACAACTTTATGGGAAAATTCGACTAATTTTTTGGACAACTCTGCAGACAACGCTAATGAAAATTCCTTATCGATATAACTGGTTCTAAGCATATTAATTACCTGATGTATTGTCCCAGAAAACCATCCCAATCCTGTGAGACTAATAGACAATACTAGTGTTCTTGTAGACAACTTCTCTACGTAACTCATCCGGGACAGTTCATTATCAATCGCACTAATGGGATAAGCGTTACCTAATATCTGATTTTCAGAAACATTTTTAAGGGATTTGAGGGCCCATTGGAATATAATTTCATCAAGTTCTCCATTCCTCGAGTATTCAGACAAATCGTTCTCGTTCACCTCGTTCGCCCAAACTTCTATGTACTTTTGATATTCAAATAGTACCTTAGAAAACATGGGGATTGTGTTGGAAGAAAAAATCTCTTTCATTTTAGAAATGGATGTTATCGCCCTCTGCTTAAGTCTAGCAGTATCTCTCGAGTTTTGGGAGAGAGTCAGAAGATCAAAGCCAACCTTGCGTAAAAACAACCCTATAAAGGATAAGAAGTAGTTAGTGGTAGATGGTATTGAATTTTCCAAAATAACAAGGTCTGACAATATCCTGTTTCCAAATATTGTCACCAAATCATAACGGTTTTTTCTGATTGCAGATGTCGAATTATTTAAAGTGTGAATAAAGTTTGAGGATATGTCATTCATTTCGATATTGACAATTGAAACTTTATATTATAAGTTTCTGTATGATTTCGCTTACCTTTTCTCAAAAAGTATGGTCGTATTGCCGTGTAGATATTGATCCTTGAATAATTGAAGTGCAGCATGGTACGGAGAACCCCTCATATTACTATAACTCCGAACTGAGCGGAGCGAAGGTGTGTAGCACCGCACATACACCACAAGCGGCGAGCACAGGACGTCACTCTGAATGAGCCTTGCGAATGAAGGGCTCTTCGAACCTCAACTCGTTTGAAATGTAGGCACATATTTATTTCATTCTTCTTGTGAATCGGTATTTTGCGTAATAACATGTAGAAAAGTATTTATGTAATATGTGCCAAACTTAACTGCATGAAGAGCTTCTACAGAATCAAGAAAATTCATGGAAAAGAATACAAATATGAGATCACACCGTATTATGACAAAGAGATCAAGAAAATCAGGCAGAAGTCAATGTACATCGGGCCCGTTAATGATGGGAAGCTTGTGGAGAAA
>JAKBQK010000424.1 GCA_021835265.1 Thermoplasmata archaeon | reverse complement strand
AAATAGAAGTTGAAGTGCGTAGGGTCATTTCTCATTTGGTAGACCCCAAAACGAATATCCTCAAACAATTCTGCCAGACCCAACGAATAACCTCTTTTAGAATTAATTAGCCCAATGTTGTTTGCTTTTTATCGTCACTTTCTCTTTGTTCTTTAGGGACTTCTGGTTTAGATTCTTTTATTAGTTTTTCTATTCGCGCTATTCCCTCTCTAGTTATCTTGATTGTTTCCGTGCCATCTTCCAAAGGATTACCTGGTATTAAGTAAACCTGCTTAAAATTCCTATAAAAGAGATCTGAGAAGTTCTTGGGTGGGTTTTCTCTGGCATCAATAAAACCTTGCTTTACATCCTCTCTAGTTACTGCAGATTTATTTTGTTTAAATTCTAGATAGAAGACAATGGCCAATGCCTTATCGTAGTAACTCTTAATAGAAGGCAACCCTAAGAAATCATATAACGTCTCTTTGGTTTCGCTTTGTTTAGGGGACGCGTTGCTGTGGTAACTTTCTAGCACCTTGATTCGTGCTTCTAATTCGACGATCTTCGCATCTCTTTCATCATCATTCATCCTTATCATCTCCAGATCTCACAGAGTCTTTGTCTACTTCTGGTATTACTTGCTTATTGGCAGCCAAACGGTTCTTTACTTCCTCTGTTCCAGTACTAGTTAGCTCCCAACTTTTAAGCTTTGATCCAGTATTTTTAAATTCCATGAAAAATCCCTTTTGTACATTGTTAAAAATTGGAAGATTAACGTTATCTGGTGCATGCTCTCCAGCTTCATGAAACCCGTCTTCTATGTCTTTTGCTGTAAAAGGTGTGATGTGCTGTATTGTCTCCTTATGATATCCAATTGCGAGCACTTTATCAATATTGCTCTTTGGATTAAAATCATTGAAAAACTCTCTCATTGATTGTCTTTTATTTGTAGTTGTATCTCTCAAAGTAGTTGGTTCTATGATCCTCTTTTCTAGATTTTCTACACGCTTTTCTAGGGCTTCGAACCGCAATCTTACTTCTTCATCCATAATTACAACCTCCATTACTCCTGGTGGCTACTTACTGGCCATCCACTTTTCCTTAGCCTCGCCATTATTGCTTTAAGCTCGGTTTCTACCATGTTTAATGATACCGCGTGCGTAACTAATTTGCCTTCTTTTGGTCCGTATTCTATTACATTCTCTTCCCTTAATAGCTTGAGGGTAGGAAATAATGTACCTTCTTTCATCCCAAGCTCATTCAGAAGCTCTTCGATTGTCACGTACTCAGACGGAGCCAAACTAGCTGTATGCGCATATCTCTTTCCTATTAGGTAGAGAACAATATTATCTCTTGAAGATAATTTATCCTTCACCAATACATCAACCTTGCCCTCACTTGTAATTTTTATCATTTGCTTAGCGACCTCAAAGTTTCTTTCGAGTGCGTTCGAGTAATTAGCCACCATTTCACTCCTTATTCTTTCTTGCAAATCTTTATCACTCATTATATCACCTCGATATTACTATTCAGTACATTATAATCTTATATTTGTATTTTTCTCTCCGTATCACAAGCAAAAAATATGTTAATATCATTGTTAATAATAATATTACCGTTAGAAATATCGATGATAGATAAGAAAATAATCTTTAGCTATAAGGGCAGCGACGAATTCAATAGGCTAGGTTACCCTGTTCTTTTCCTGAAGAAGTACAGCCCAGACGTATTCAGTGACCCTGAGGCATTCACCCAGGCTTGGCTGGTCGCGTTTGGAGTAGAGAGAGAAGGCATAACTGCCTCGGCGATAGAACCCGTAGTGAGAGACATAGTGAAGAACTGCAGTAACTGGCAAGAGTTCCTGGACGAAGTTGAACGGAGAATAAAGAGGAATCAGAGGAACTACATACTCATGGGAACTTTGAATGACATCAGAGCGAAGTTGGACTCGGTTTACAATGAGCGGATATTCAGTTATGATCTACCGGAGGAAGTTGTTATAGACTTCAGTCAGTTGAATGAGTCCGCGTTCACGTTCTTCGCGGAATATCTTTTGCGCAGTCTCTACAACAAAATCCTAGATGGTACAAGGGAGGGAACTATGCTTTTCGTTGATGAAGGTCATCTATTCCTCAAGAGCAGAAGAACCATTGTCAAAGAACTGGCGGCTCTCATAAGATCGAGAGGTGCATTCCTATTGGCCACCCAGAAATTGACTGACCTGGAGAATATACGTGGAAACGCTGGGATTCAGTTCACTTTTCGACTGACCGAAATGGACGACCTACAGGCTGCCAGATCCTTATCGCAAGAATTCCAGTGGATTGTTCAGAGGCTCTACCCTTATGAATTCGTTGACTTGGCCCAGTATGCTTCAGAGAATGGAATATACATTTTTAAACTTAAAAACCCAAGACCTGCGCTCTATGGGGTCAACGAATGGAAACCTGATGGTATGTCGGAAGAAGCGGGAGCTATCATAAAAGAGGCAGATATGGAAGGACCAGACAGAGCAAATTTAACAATGGAGCAGGTAGTTCTCGAACAGCTGTCGGAACCAAGAAATGCTCAGGAGATTGCAAAGAAAATTACCGAAAAGACAGGGGAGGACGTGAACACGATCAGATTCAATTTAACGGCAACAAATGGTCCAATAGACAGGTTGATGAGGCAGGGGAAGATAACATCTTTTAAACTGGATTATGTGAAATTCGCGAACAATAGAGTATACGTGGCTGATACTGAAGCAACTTATTATTGCATGGCTGGGACGTACGATGCTCATAATTTTGTTGTTTCAATGGTGGCAGCTATTTTGACACGGAAGGGAACAGATTGCAGGGTGATGTTCCGTGGTGAGAGCTATCCAGACATCATAGCAGGGAAGATTTCGGTTGAAATTGAGATGGGAGACAAAAGAGGGGAGAATCTGGAGAAGGTGAAGAAGAGGATAGAAGACCAGAAAAAAAATGGTTACAGCGTAATCATAGTAACACCAAGCCAAGATCTCAAAAGCAAATACCGAGAAATAGAGGAAGTTTCTATTCTTACACCAAAGGAGTTATGGCAAATAAACTTGTCTGGTGAAGAACACGCCCAAAGAGAAAAGAAGGTATAGGTTGTTCTAACTGTGAAGTCCATTTAATAATCTTGAAAGGATTGGTAATTTTTCGCTTTATTTTTAATATTTATGGTTCTCATTTTATATTTTACATGATGACCACTCTATGCTGTTCCGTGTTACTGGTATAGTTAGGATAGAACTATGCGAGTATGCGAAATAAATTGAGAGTTGCTGGCATTAGAAGGAATCCATTTATATTTTTCAACAAGGTAACTGGTCAGTCTAGTGTGGTGCACCCAATAAACTCGTCTGACAGACTGGGAGTGGTTAATGAAAGAATAGGAACTACATATTATGCAGAATTGAAAAGTTACCAGTTAATGGAAATTTTGTAACTTGTTTTATTATACTTAAGAAACTTTATTTTACTTTATACGCAGAACGAAAAATAAAAAAAAATTAATATGAAGTAATAGAATAACAACGACAGTTTAATTATGATGTACAACAACATTGAATATTCCGGTCCTAAACTCATAGAAGTTATTTTTCAGCAAGATGACTGTCTCTTAACAAAATTATCCGAAGAATTCCCTTTACAATTATTACCCGTTAACGAGGATGTAAGAAAGAATGACAATAAAAGGTACCAAAGTGTGACAACTGAAATAAGGAGTCTAGATAACATGGCCCCAGCAACTTACGTTAATAAATCAATCAATGAGGGTTACATAAAA
The DNA here is from genome assembly GCA_021835265.1 of Thermoplasmata archaeon. The sequence goes on along the minus strand of JAKBQK010000424.1, from coordinate 10,635 downwards.
CAAGAAAATCTTGAACTGCTAAGAACTGATGGAAAGAATATGGTTATAAGGATTAATACCCCTTTTACTGAGTTGAAGTCGTCGTATGTTACCTCGTTAAAAAAATGTCTGAGAGTATATCCTTCCTTAGTCTCAGAGGGGTCGGAAGAATGGCATTTTATTTGCGAAGATGAAGAAAATGGCGAGGTATTTATCAAGGATTTAAGTAAACTCCAACATACAAAAATTGTGAATTTGGATATTAAGAAAATCCCGGCTATAGATTTGGCCAATAGGGATGAACTTGCTATGAGTGTTATCAGTGACATTTATGGCAGGTTATCCAGAGGAGAAAAGGAAATTCTTATCTACGCATTCACCCATAATTACTATCGGGAAAACAGAAATATTAAGCTGCGGGATATAGCCAGTGATGTAAAAAAATCAAAAAGCTTTGTTTCGCACGAATTAAAAAGGGCAGAAATAAAGGTAATGTCCTCAATTGTCAAACTTCTACAAAATTACGACCAGTACTGAGACGTTTAAACCTTATCACAATTCATTAATCTTGAGCCTACTTCGTTCCAGCACCTCTTCAGTTCTTTTCTTGTTGAAAACGCCGCAAGAACAGGGGCGAGTAAGAATCTTCGAACCATCCTCAGATGAAATTCTTCCGAGCTTGACGTCGTTCATCACTCTCTTTATTAGGGAGTAGGGTACCATGCCGTGACCACATAGGGAATGAATTTCAAGGATATCTTCTTCGGGTAACAGGGAAGTTTCCCCAAATACACCATCATGATCGTGCTCTTTAATGACTCTTAGTTCGGTGGCGGAGGGGTTTATAGAGGTGCGAGCAAGTATGCTTCTTGTAATCTCAACGTCACTGGATATAACAAATGACAGCGGATTCCCGGATTCCTTTAACTCTTTTAGAGCCTTAGTTGCCTTTTCGGGATCATCGAATACCGCCATAGGGTTCGACCTGTCAGTTATTTTGTCCTTCATTTGATTATAAAATTGCTTGTCTTTTTCCAATTTGTCAAGAGGAAGAAAGAGCTTGACTCCCTCCCCTATATTAATCGCACCATTTTCGAGTACTACGTCAAAAAATTCTTTTTTCCATCTGGAACTTCCGTCGGTATTAATCCCTTTTGAGGACATTATAAGCATTACTATGTCCTTCTTATAGCTTTTTTTCTTACCCCGTCGGTGAAGTGTATGAGTCATGAAACCACCCTTACCATCTCCGGTAACAGACCAAAATTGATCTTACCATTAAATGATGCTTCGTATCCGTTGTTCCTTATATATTTCTCAACCATTGGAGAACCATTTTTATCACATACAGAATAAACTCCAATTACGAAGACGGTGTTGAGCTTAACCTTGGAAATAGCGTCCAGAATGGTGCCAACTTTGTTTAGAGTGGTTTTGAACTCGATTATTGCGGATAGAACCTTCTCGCCCTTTACTTCGTCTCTTAATAACCCTTTTTTTGTATCCTTCATTAAAGAAGTTAAAGGATTGTTCGGCTCGAATTCCACGCCTATTTTAGCTAGAACCGCCGTCATTTTTTCAATTTCTCCTAGCCTGGTACCTATTCCGGGTCTACCCAGCTCTATGTTGAAGCCAACCTCATCATCCTTCACTCTGTGAGTCACATTAATCGTTTTAACTTCTTCCGTGCCCCTCCCAGCTACCTCTGTTGCTTCTTTTATTAGTGTTGGATTACTGAATGTTTGCCGAAGTACTCTTGGATATGTTAGTTCGTTTTGATAGAAAGCACTAGTAGGACAAACTTCTCTCCTTAGAATAGGCAACTTTACTTCCACATTCATCATTCTAAGACAGAGGCCACATTCAACGCATTCCTCGTCATTTATTATCGCTATTTTTTTATTATTAGGTTTCCCGATGTATATCGCGTCCATTGGACAGTAATAGATACAATTTCCGCAACCAGTGCATTTATCAGGATCTATTCTCATCGTTTCTGATTGTCTGATCGTTATTTAATGATTATTGTCAACTTGTGTACAGTCAGATATTAGTATCGCAACCTTTCTTTACAAAATAATGGTGGCGCAAAATAACATTGATTTTGAATCTGCCAAAGCCAGCATAGTAGACTTTATTTATTCTACTAAAAACACGATGAGCCGGGTAATATTGTTCCTAGCTATAGCAGGGATGATCATTGATGCTTGGGATTTTTCATCATTCTCTATCGTAACCTTTTCCTATGTCCATACGTTTCATCCTACCACTTTCATGTTGGGGCTCTCTGTAGCTGCAGTCAATATAGGGGCTCTATTCGGTGGAGTTTTTGGAGGTTATCTAACAGATAAAGTCGGCAGAAAAAAGATGTTCATAACTAACATGATTCTTTTCGTGGTTATGGCTATTCTTTCTGCTGCATCAGCGAATATGCAGGAGTTTATTGCTTTCAGAGTTGTCCTTGGATTTGCACTGGGGGCAGATGTGACTACAGGGTTCGTTTACTTGTTCGAGTTCACCGAAAGAAAACAGAGGATCAATTACTCTTCCGCCTGGGCATATATATGGTCTCTTATGTTCTTGGGTGCAATACTTGCCGTTTTCATTCTAATATCACTAATCGGTTCTAGCATTTACTTGTGGAGAATTATAATGATTCTAGGAGGCGTTTTCGCCTTTATAATTTTGCTCCTAAGAACTTTGGTGCCTGAATCAGCTTTATGGTTTGCCTACAAGGGTCGATTCAAGGATGCAAAGGCTGTCATCAAGAAAGCATACGGAGTTGATTTATCCTCTGTGCCAGATGTCAATATGAGTGTGAAGAAGACAGTTAATATAGGGGACTTAGGCAGAATATTTAAACTGGGGTATAACAGGTATTTTGTACACGGCTGGAGTCAATCAATATTGGTGGGCTTTGTATTTTGGGGATTTTCATTTTATGCACCCTTGCTATTCGCAAGTCTACATTTAACGTCAAACATCCACACTACACTCTTGTATGACACAATTATCTGGTCTGCTGCACTCATCGGGGCTGTACTTTCTAGTTTTCTCATAAGAGCTATAGGAATAAAGCATGTCACTACTTCTTCATCCCTCATAATGGCGTTACTTTTCATATTGATATATCTCGAAACACGGAAACTACTTCCTCTCACTATTGTACTGCCATCAGCAATTCTGATCAATTTCCTACTCTTTCTTGGCCCCATGTCTTTCTTTACTGTCGTCAATCCAGGAGTAGCGAGTAAATATAGAGGAATCGCAAATGGCTGGACGTACTCAATAAACAAATCTACAGCAGTAATAGCCGGCTTTTTTGGTGCCTCGATCATAACCGCAATTGGACTTTCTGGCAACACAATGTTTCTGTTTATAATTGCTCTTGTGGCGGGAGTAATTTCGGCAACAATCGGAATAAATTCACTTAAAACCGATCCTGCTGAGGTGGAAAGGAAACTGAAGGAGAGAGAAAGCGTGAAAGGGCCAGATTAGAGGCTGGAAATAAAATGCCAAACATAAAAAAAGAAGTGTACGACCTCAGCAGAACCATAGACCCTGAACATTTCAGATGGCGCATTAAACTGGAAACTTCTATAGAAGAACTGACAAATAGAAAATTTACAACATCACATTTAGCTCTAACCTCTCACTGCTTTACACACATAGATGCATTTAGGCATACCATTCCAGATGCTCAGTCCATAGATGCAATGCCTTTAGAGGGATTCGTCGGAGAAGGGTACGTTGCGGACCTATCGTATAAAGAAAGAAACCAAGAAATAACGGTTGGAGACTTGAAAAAGTTTGAAGGAGAAATAAAAGCCGGAGAAATTCTCATTTTATCTACGCAGTGGGATTCCAAGGTAGATTTTAATACCGAGGAATTTTGGGAATCTGCACCATATGTCTCTTACAAAGCGGCGGAATGGATGGTCTCAAAGAAGCTCAAAGCCGTTGGATATGATTTCCCCCAAGACTACGAAATAAGGGGTCGTGAAAACCCTTTCCGCAACAATGAAATAGCATGGCCACTGCACGAACTCCTTCCATCCCACAAAATATATCAAATCGAGTACTTGAAGATTCCAAGCGAAGTACTATCTCACCATGTTCAAATCATAGCGCTTCCGTTAAAGTTAAAAAATGTCGACGGCTCGCCGGCCAGGGTGATTTGCTACTTGAAGTAAAAATCGAAATTGGGGTGAAGAATAATGGAAAATGATAAATATGCTCGTCTATCAAAAAAATATATAGAAGGGTCTGGGGAAGTGGGTAACGATATTAATCCTGCAACTGGGAAACCTCTGGCTAAAGTAAGAAATATGACGGCCGAAGATGCAACAGAAACTATAGAGAAAGCCGTTATTGCATATTCGACGTGGTCATCTATGACACCTCCAGCGAGAGGAAGGATAATATATCGGGCTGGAGAAATAGCCGAACGTGAGAAGGAATTTTTAGCGACATTAATGACGGAAGAGGAAGGAAAGACTTACAATGACAGCCTTTCTGAAGTAACAAGGAGCATCGAACTTTTAAAATTTTATGGAATGTTATCATTTAAGTATGGGGGGATTGTTTTACCTTCTTCGGACCAAAATACCCGAATATTTACTGTCAGAGTACCAATGGGCACCGTGGGTTTGATTTCTCCTTGGAATTTCCCATTGTCAATACCGGTATGGAAAGCAGCGCCAGCTCTCGCTATGGGCAACACTGCGGTCATGAAACCTGCTTCTAAGACACCAATATTGGCAGCTGCATTTCTGGATACACTTGTAAGAGCTGGATTACCGGAAAATGTTATGTCTCTCGTCGTGGGACCTGGAAGTAAGGTTGGTGATGCAATCATTAGGAGTGAGAATATAAGTGCTGTTTCATTTACCGGTTCAGTTTCAGTGGGTAATGGCATATACAAAGGTGTAGGTGAAAAGAACAGATTTACAAGAGTACAGCTTGAACTGGGAGGAAAGAACGCAGTTTACGTGGATGAAAGCGCTGATCTTAGTCTCGCGGTTAACTTCACTCTAAGGGGCGCTTTCGGGTTGACTGGGCAATCCTGTACTGCTACAAGCAGACTTATCGTTCATAAGAATGTTTACAACAGGGTTAGAGATGGTCTTCTTAGTGCTGTAAAGACATGGATAGTCGGAAACGGTCTTGAAAAAGAGACAAACATAGGCCCCGTAGTTGATGAACAGCAGCTTAAGACTGATCTTGATTACATCCAATCGGGAAAGGAAGAAGGGGCAAAATTAATTGCAGGAGGTTCACTCATCAAGAATAAGGGATCGAAGCTCTTCCTGCAACCAACAATATTTGATTCTGTAGCCTCGGATATGAAAATATTTAAGGAAGAGATTTTTGGTCCAGTTCTTTCTATAACAGTTGCTGATAACCTAGATCAGGCTATAAACTTAGTCAATTCAGTAGATTACGGCCATACATCCGCTATATTCGCAACTAATAGTACTGCCATAAATAGATTCATATATGAGGTAAGGACAGGTGTAATAAAGGTTAACAAACCGACTGTAGGTCTCGAACTGCAAGCTCCGTTTGGAACACTGAAATCATCTGGTGCCAATACATGGAAGGAGATGGGCGAGTCCGCCTTAGAGTTTTATTCTACAGAAAAGACCGTATACGAAGGGTGGTAAAATGAGGATTTTTAGAACAGAGAAATTCGGTATGAGGAAAACGTATGCAACAGATAAAGGCAAAGTTTATCTGATAACCGATGCCCTAGATTTTCTACTTAATGGGAGAAGGCAGGAGAGAATACTCGAAGAAGTGAAAATTAATCTGGACGTCCTTTTCAAAAAGGAATCAGATGAAAAGGTGGTTTTGCCATATGATCCTCCTGAAATGTGGGGATCTGGAATATCGTACTTCATATCGAGACAGAGATACACCGATCCAGATGTTGCACGGATAAGAGACAAATCAATATACGAGACTGTATATGATGCTGAAAGGCCTGAGATATTCTTTAAAGGGACATCACGTAGTGCAGTAGGGCACTATGGAACCATAAGAGTGCGTAGAGACTCGGAATGGACGTTACCCGAGCCTGAGCTAGCAGTTGTTATCGATCACACTGGAAGCATTCTAGCTTATACGGTATTCGATGACGTTTCAGCAAGGGACCTAGAAGCGCAGAATCCATTATATCTGACAGAGTCAAAGATTTATGATGGGTCTTCTGCCTTTGGTCCGTTATTGATTACCCCTGATGAATTCGGAAACCCTTACTCGAAGGAGATAAGAATGCGGATATTGCGCAATGGTAAGATTTTCTTTGACGGTACAACATCGACAGCTAACATGAAAACAAAAATAGACAAACAAATTCACTATCTTCTCTTAGATAACAGCGTTCCAGATGGATCTTTACTCACAACGGGAACCTCTATAATACCAGGAAAAGATCAAGGTCTAAAGAAAGGCGATATTGTTGAGATTACAATTGAAGGGATTGGAACCCTTGTCACCAATGTAGACAAATTATGAAAAGGGAGATGTGTAAATGACAGATGAAAAACAAAAAGAGCGAAAAAAACTAGCTCTGCCGGACTTGTTCAAGAAAGTTAGTGAAGGAAAGCCAATTACTTGGATTACTGGCTATGATTTTTCAACAGCCTTTTTGGAGGAACAGGCTGGAATTGACATGATCCTAGTGGGTGACAGCCTCGGAATGACTATGTTAGGATACAATGGTACATTGCCTGTAACCATGGACGACATGATCAGGCACACGGCAGCAGTAAGACGCGGTGCTCCAAATACGTTCATAGTAGGGGACATGCCTTACATGAGTTACCAACCAAGCGTAGAAACCGCAATACGCAATGCAGGTCGTTTCATGGCCGAAACTGGCTGCGATGCTATAAAGCTTGAGGGTGGCGTAGAGATGTTTGATCGAGTCTCTGCAATAGTCAAATCGGGGATCCCCACCATTGGGCATCTTGGACTGACACCTCAAAGTGCCAGCGCTCTGGGTGGTTTCCGATTGCAAGGTAAGGGGGCAGAACAGGCTGAGCGCATTATAGAAAGCGCATCGGCTCTGGAGGAAGCTGGTGCTTTCATGATTCTGCTGGAGATGGTTCCAGATCGTGTCTGCAAACTGATAACAGAACGTGCTAAAAATTCCATAATCATGAGTTTGGGATCCGGCCCTTACGCGCATGGACAGCTCCTGATCTTCCACGATATGTTCGGACTTTATCCAAAATTCAAACCGCGCATGGCCAAGGTGTTCGGAAATGCCGGGGAAGTGATCGTTAATGGAGTAAAGGAATATGTGCAGGAAGTAAGTAATCACACATTCCCTGAAAGTGCCAACTATTTCACGATGGCAGATGAAGAATACGACAAGCTAGTAAAGGAAATGAATGGAAAGAAACACATAATTCAAGAGCCACACAAATGAAAAATTAGCGTGTTAGACATCATGAAAAAAGATTTCTGGCCGCACTGGTATGAATATATCAGCGTGAGAGAGTCGGAGAGATAGTCGTAAATTGCTTTGACCTAAGAGGTCAAGTGTTAGACTGGCTATCCTTCGCCTCGAAACAGTACCCTGTGACAAGGTTGAATAGGAGGATGTCGAGGCTTCTTCGACTTCAGACCCTCGCAACCACTTGGAGGGTTGTGTATGTGTTGAAAGGAATGGATGTTCATAGGCGTATAGTAAATATAAAAGAGATGGAGGATTATGGAACGGTAAAGGAAAACTACGAGGTAGTGGACAAAGAAGAGGCATGGAACACATTTGGAGGCCTTGTAAAGTAATCAATAAAACCGGCATAATCTAAATGAAACTTCTGAACTAACCCGTCACATGCAGTTTTATCACCACTGGAATAGTATTGCACCATTTTTGTTAAGACCTCTCGAAGCGCAGAAACTATGGAATCCAGTTCTTTTGGGGTAATGAACCTTAAACTCGGACTTACAGAAGAATTGGCGGTTACGATGTTGTTATGCCCTATTACAAGAGGTATATGCTTAAATCCAGGATAATTTTGTTTAAACCATTCAATTGAGTCTAACATTTGCCCATTATCTTTTTTGTTGAATGGAGTTTGCACATCCTTGTCATTCTTTACTTCAATTACAAATCCGATTTTCTCTTGTGAAATCCAAAGAACATCTGGTCCCTTGTGAAAATCTTGGTCAGGTCTTTCTGCGGCAAACCCTAGAAATTGACCTAATTTTTTAATAGCCTCTTCGAACTGGTTTGCTGTCTGTGAAGACATATTTAAGTTGCTACTGAAAGAGTCAAAATCGTTGATTATTCCAGATGCAGTATGCAGTTCCGCCATTTTTTCAAATAAAGACTTGCATTGACTTAGAGGAGGAACTAACCCCCAGTATGAATCTAATGAAGCGGGCCTCATCAGTCCGCGATTGAGCTTGTAGGCCTCTGTTTGCAATATCTTAGCTTGTTCTAATTCGTTTCCGAAGAAGGCTGCCCTTGCAGCTAACTGTTTGAGCCACCCTAAAGCGTAGTTGTCGAGGTTAGCTCTCCACAGAGGATCGTCTTTGATCGAGGGGAATGCTTTTGAATACTCTCCATCTCTTATAAGTTCATGAAATTTTCTTTCCAAGTCAGCTTGGAGAATTGGCCATTCTATCTCTTCTTGCTGAGCATCTTGTATTGCCTCTATAAGTGCTGAATTATGAAATTCTATCCAATCTTTTTTTCGTTCAAGGCATTTTCTTCCGGTCTCTACTAACTCATCTTCACTTTTTAGATTGTCAGATATTTCCCTTCCTATCTCGAGTTGAGTTTTTGTAGAAATTGTTAGAAGGTCTCGATTCTTTTCGACGTTAATCCAACTAGTTAAGCTCTTTCCTATAAGGAAAATCAGAGAATAGTCACCTGAACCACGGCTAGATCTACCTATGCCTTGTTCTATTCTGGAAGCAATTATCGCTGATCTGGTTTCCCCTCCTGAAGTCATCGTCGATAGATACCTATCGTAGTCTCCAATCTCGCTCGGCAACTCGTCAAGTACTAGAATTCTGCACGAGTCACCCTTCAAATCCATGCCATCGTATCTATTTACGAATACCGATGGCAGCGTAGCATTACCTCTAACTCTTTTCTCCAGTTCTCTTTGTACGTCATCGCTAGTAACGATCGTTCCAAATTTGCTCCATCTTCTATCAGCAATACGCTTTGAGGGTACAATTACAACAACTTGTTTTAACGGGATTCCTATCTTGCTGATCAAATTCTTAGTTAGGTTAAGAGAATCTTGCTTCAGAAAATTGGGCATTAATTCAGGCATGAGAATCATCTTTTCACCTATACCTGTTACTGTCTTAGGTGCAATTACTTTTAAACTCTTATTGTCAACCCTTAAACCAAAAGTTTTCACTATATCTGCATGGTCTCTTAGTGTGGCCGACATGAAGATCCTTTTCGGGGAATCAGTAAATGTTGGGAAGTTCATGATATCGATTCCAATAGGAGTTATAGTGACTCCCCTACTAGAAAAAAGGATGTGACAGTTGCTTAAATTGTCTCTTAACAAAGGCCAAACAAAAACCAATCTATCTTGTCTACTTTCAGGAATATCGTCGCGGGCTCTCTCGTAGGCTCTCTGAATGCTGCTCCTCACTTGACCGATTTTGATCTTGATAGCCCAGTATGGGACCTCTAGTATTGCAGACTCGTTCCCACTTTCTAATGCATCGAATGTACCAACCTTACCTAAATCTGCGAAATCAGATCTAAAAGTCCCTCTTAATTCCTTATAGAGCTCTTCCTTGTTTCCGATCTCAATTGTAAATTGGTTTCTTATAGATGAAGATGCTGTATGTGCGTCGTCCGCAATAATCCCTTGAACTTTGGTTATCTTCCGACTTTCCCCAAGTATTCCAAATTTACTTCTTCCATTGAATAATCGTGCATAGGTGGCTATTAAGATGCTATCTTTTTTCTGAAAACCGTTGCTGAAATCATAAGCATCATCAAACTTGTCTGCTTCTATACCATATTGTAGTGACTTTTCGTAAACCTGTTCCATTAATTGTATTGTTGGAACTAAGTACAAGACTGGTCCATTCGTTTCATTCATTATAGATTTAGCTATTATCAGTCCAACTAAAGTCTTCCCGCCACCAGTATGAAGCTTTATAATCGTATTCTTAACAATTCTATTCTTGTACCATTCGTCTAGTACTTCAGATTGACTTGTCCATAGATCATTCAACCCACTCTTAGGTATACTGAAAAATATTTCTCTAGGATCTGTGTACAAATTCTTTTCTTTCTTCTTCCTAAGATTCGTGAAGTCTACCATTAACAAAATATATGATTGAAATAGAATAAACTTTTGCTGAAACCATTGACTATAAAAAAAGGTCACCGTTTCCAAATCACCTTTTATCTCAAGATTCCTTAAAAGTGTGGATGAGGTTTGCATGTATAAGATTTGCTTAGTATTCGATTCTTGGCATCCAAACATGAAATCACCCTTTTCATTTTAACGAGTTGAGTCCTGTCACTCTCCCTATATAAGATACGCTTTTTGACGAAGAGTTTGGCCGAAATATAATACGAGTTTCCCAGCCCTTCATTTGTCGATTTAACGCATCCGTTGATAAGAAAAACTACAAATATCAAAATTAAACTAC
>JAKBQK010000212.1 GCA_021835265.1 Thermoplasmata archaeon | reverse complement strand
GAAAGAGGATGGAACTAAGATGCCCGGACCCTGCAGGAAATCCGTATCTGCAGTTTTCCGTCATTCTCGCAATGGGCCTTGACGGAATCAGCAGGAAGATCGATCCTCCAGATCCTGTGGAACGGGATATCTATCATATGACAGCAGAGGAAAGGCAGAAACATGGGATCGGCTCGATGCCAGAAAGCTTAGGCGAGGCTTTGCATCATTTCAGGCAGAGCAAGCTGATGCAGGAATCTCTGGGGAAGCATATATTCGACAATTTCGCGACAGTAAAGCAGAGAGAATGGGACGCATTCCGTTCATTCGTAACAAAATGGGAAATAGACAGGTACCTGCCGAAACTGTAAGTTTCTGAACATCAACTTTTCATAACAATGCTGAAATTGATTATTTAACCATCAGAGTTTCAATCGTTATGCAGTAATCATCTCTTTCTTTATGAAAACAATACTTTTTATCTCTATCATAAAATAATTTAAATTTGAATAGACTTAGGAAAATTAGAGTTAAAGTCGAAAGCGAGATTCTCATCAATCACCAAGAGAACGAATTTTTTTACCAGAGCCACTAAATGAGTCAGTTATATTCGATTCCTTCTTGCACTTTCATTCTAATATTCACTTCTTTTTCGTTTCTGCCCAAACACGGTGCCAATGAAACTCAGCCTTCATTATACCCCTTTAGGATATAACACGTTTGGTAACATTCACGATGGAATGTCATGGGTTCAATACAGTCAAAATCATTATGTGCCATTTCAAGAAGTTGGTTATGAATTATGGGACTAATATGGAATGATTGACTCTTTATGTGCCAATCCAGTTTTGAAGGTACTCATTAAATTGAATTTAACAAAAGAAAAAAATACTATGTGAAACTTTATTACTATGCCGTTTAGTACCATCGCTCAAGATGAAGCAAATAAGATTGCCACGGTAATCCAAAACCATTTTTCTGCTACAGTCTATGGAAAAAACGCAATTCTTGAGATGAAACGTTGTGGGATGAACTGGCGCCAGATGGAGTGGCCCGGGTGGTATTTTGAGGAATTTGGATTTAAATTTCTTCAATCAAGCATTGGAGGAAAAATTGGCCCTCGCTATGGAAACACAACATTTGACTACCAAAACCACTTTGTCTGGGATCTTAAACTACACTCGTTAAATGGGGGAAATATGCTTGTATTGAATGATTGGGAAGCGGTAAGAGAAGTTTTTTTAGACCATAACGGAGTGGGATTCATCATTGGAATAGCCAAGATGGAGTATGACATAACAGGTGAGTTCAAGAGATGGCACGATAATCTCAAGGGGGGAGTAACAGATTACGAGATAAAAAGAATAAACAGGGGCGCCCCAGCTAGAAGAAGAAAGACAGCTTTCACTTTAACTAAGTTGATTCTCATATTTTTCACAGACTTATTTTATATAGAAAAAGGAAAAAAAGAAGGATGGATTAGGGAATTTCAGAGAGGAATGAGAAATTCAAACGGAAGTGCAAGAAGACCAAAAGTTGCTATTGATCTTGATATTATCCCAAGCGAAATTATAATATGGAGCAGTTAACGGCATGGAATTTCAAAATCTCAAGGCCTTATTCGTTAAACTGAATGAAATCGGTCTTAAAAACCAAAAGCGAGATGACCTGTCTGGTATTCTCATATTTCAACCTCTTTTTGATGCCTCCGGAAAACTGAACCGCGCCAAACTTGGTGAAATTGATAAGGAGGGCGAAGTCTATTCTGAGATGCTCACTCGGTACCTCTTCTTGATGTCAGTACTTGATCAAGGACCTGATATGGAAGGGGTAAGGATATTTTTAGAAAGAATTGTTAATTCACTATACAGTAAGGGGATAAAATTCTTGCACTGCCCCTCAATTTTTTTCAAAAATTTGGAGGATGTGTTCAATGTTGTAAATGCAGAACACAAAAAAATCAAGGAGGAAAGGGGAGAAATGTGGGCAAAGACTCAAAATTCTAAACGAGCAAAAAGTTATAATTTGTTTCTGGAAAACAGTAAACAAATCTCTTCATACGTAATGGGAAGATTTGGACCACCCCTATCTATAATTGAGATTCTTAAGGAGAAGAACACTAGATTATTAGACCACTTTAAAAAACGAAAGTCTGCAGAGGCGCTGTCTAAATATATCAAAGAAGATGAGTTTTTTGGGCTCGGAAAGGCAATTGGAAATAAAGCAGCGCATCTTCTTATCAAGTGGTTAATTTACACCTATGGGATATTAGACCTTGACACCAAGGGGTGGGGTCAAAATTCTTACGAACTCCCTCTGGACAGCAACGCAGGAAGAGTTCTCTTTATGGCTGGGTTTTTTGATTATTTCCTGCCAGGTATCGACAACCCAGAAAAGTTCATTGGCTTTAAGAACGAGAAAGGGGATAACTATTACATATATGTAACTAGAGCCTTTAGGGGGAAAAGAGCGGAAAATCTTGATATGGACGAAACAGAGAAGATAAGGGAAATAATGCATAAATTGTTTTCCAGCAATATCAGGACCGTTCAGGTGCAATGGCTAGTAAATTATATTTCAGAAGTCACCGGAAGTAGTGTGGGTGCTATTGATGATGGTCTCATGAAAATAGGTACCACTTACTGTATCAACAGAGGCAATCAGGTTTGCAATAAATGTGAAATAAGTGAGTTGTGTAAAAGTTATGACGATAAGTATCGAAAAAATCATTTCCACACATAGATCTGAATTGTGAAAATTTATTTGTGGATTGAATATTCTCCATATAATGTTGGGAGATCTGCTCTACAATGAAAATTGCATAGAAGGTGCAAGGAGGCACATTAAGGATCG
>JAKBQK010000082.1 GCA_021835265.1 Thermoplasmata archaeon | reverse complement strand
ATACATTCATTCTGGTGGGGGTGAAAGATACCCAACTGAAATGATAAGGGAACTTTCTAAGTTAGAAAAAGTCACAGGGTGTTACTCTTCAGATCAGGGAATAAGAATTCTCGAAGGAGATGTTCTCGTACCTGCAAAGTTTATGGATATTGAACCATTTATTTCTTATAGTAACCCAATTCCAACTCCAAAATCTTTGCTTGTCATAAGGAACGTTATCCTGTCAAATATCAAGGAGATAGAATTTATTCACATACATAACCTCCGGACAGCGATGAGCACCGCCTGGCTTTTTATTACCAAACTCCTAAAAGGCTCAGGCATAAAAGTTATTCTCACGGACCATAATGCACGTTTTTTTCCCTTTCCACGGATTTCTGTCTCAGCTGTTGACTATTATGCACCCGTTTCGAATTTCAGCAATCAGATTCTTCAATCTTACTCAAAAAGACCCTTTAGAATTTTTCCAATTCCTGTGAGTTCTGATCTAATTAGAAATGATAATATAAAGAGTGTTGATAATAGAAATATTGATCTATTATACCTTGGAAGAATCGTTCCTTGGAAAGCACCAGACAAGATTATACAAATAGTACATTACCTCAAAGCAAACGGATTTCCAAACATAAATGCTGTGATAGCAGGGCGCATAATGAATAAGGAATATTATGACCTTCTCGTAAGTATGGTTTTAAAATATGGCCTTGATAATAATATCAAGTTTGTAATATCGCCCGATGATAAGGCGGTTACAGATTTGTATTCCAACTCAAAGTTTCACATTTTACTTAGCACGAGAGTAGATATATACGGGCATAAGCATCATTCTCCAGAATTGAGTCCAACGACCATAGCTGAGGCTGGTATATTTGGTACCCCATCAATAGTTTCCTCAGCTCCTGGAATCAGTGAACAGGTATTAGACGGAATAACTGGGTATATTGTAACCGACGATGAGATACATTCCCAATCTAGAATAGTCAGAGATGCATTGTTGTCTCTTGATAAATGGGATGCAATATCCAAACAAGTCTACAACTTGATGAGGGTAGAGAGAAACCCGGCCAAAATAGCATCAGATTTTAAAATATACCTTGATGATATTCGCGCTGGGAGAGTATGAAAATCGCAGTTGTTATTCCTCTTCTTCACAAAGTTGCAGGCAATAGGCTTGCTCTAGACATAGCTGAAGCACTTGAACGGTTGGGTAACACTGTCTATATTTTTACAGAAATTTCAAGCAAAGAAACTATTGATTATATTTCTTTGACCAACTTAAGAAATGATTTTTTTTACATTCAAATGAAAGAAGCCAGTTTTTCATCTTTAAGGTATGCATTAAGAAGATTCAGCAGGAGAAAGGATAGAAGACTTCTAAAATTAATCGACCCCATTTACCATAAGGAGCATTTAGATGTCGTTCTAGTAATTTCAAACGAGGGGCACTACCTCGGCCAGCTCTTGAAAAAATATTATGGAGCAAGAGCACCCTTAACAGTCCTCTCAATTATGGAACTTATAGAGTACCCTTTTATTTTAGACAAACAGTCAAAGAGAGAATTGCTGCAATTATTTAGCATTCCTCTTCTACCGTTCTTACATCTTATTGAGCTGAACAATATTAAAAATTTTGATCTAATAGTATCTAATTCCCAGTGGACATCAATAATGACACAGGCATTTTATGGCCAAACCCCGAAGATGTCTATAGCATCAGTAAATACAAGCAAATTTAATTTCACTTCTGAGGCGGACGGTAAAAGGTATATAGCATTTCCCACCGCTGGGCTTAAGAAAAGTGATATGGAAGTAGCACTCAATCTTAAAAGAGATGGTATAGAACTATTATCCTTTGGTCCGAATCCTGTCAGTGGCATTCAATATATTGGATACCTTAGTGAATTACAATTGAGAGAAGTCCTCGCAAAAGCCAATGCGACACTCTATTTGTTTGATTATGAGGCACTCGGTCTCCCAGTACTTGAATCATTGGCTTCTGGTACTCCTGTAATAACCAATCCAAAGCAGGGACCATATGTGGTACATGCCAATAATCCCAATGTTCACTTTGTGTCATCCTACGAATCACTTTTAGACTGTTGTAGGTTGTTACTTTCACATGACAAGACTAAAGCCGAGATCATATCATGCAAAGATAGTGTTGCTGGATTTTCTTCAGATATTGTGGCGGGAAATCTACTGAAAATTTTATTAAAATAAAGATAGATGTCATGAAAAATGTTCTTTTGCCCACGTTGTCATGACGGTGGCAGCATGAGAGTAGGAGAGGCAGTCGCCTGTACACTTGACCTCTGAGGTCGCCAGATAGATTGACTGTCCTTCGTCTCAAAATAATGCCTTGAAACAAAGGTGAATAGAAGGTTGTCGAGGTTGCTCCGACTCTGAACTCTCACAGACCACAAAGGAGGCGATAAGAATACTGATTGGGTTAGATCTACATAAACGCACCTTATCTGTAACGAAAATGAATGATGATGGAAGCATCAATGAACAGTTTGAGATTGCAAACGACGAGGAATCCTGGAAGGCATTCGGATCCAGATGCATGGAACTGAAACCCGAGATAGCTCTAGAGGTTTCAACAACCGATAAGTATGTTGCCAGGATGCTCAGGGACATAGGCTTCTCAGTGCATATAGCGGATCCGATCAGGCTTGCACTCATATTCAACACTGCAAAGAAGAACGATAAGGAGGATTCATACAAGCTTGCATAGTTCCTAAGACTGCAGGAATTGCCAGAAGTGCATCTTCCCTCAAAGTTCTCAGATGATCTCAGATCGATAGTAAGGCATAGGAAATCCCTTGGAGAGGAGATCA
>JAKBQK010000343.1 GCA_021835265.1 Thermoplasmata archaeon | reverse complement strand
CCTTCCCATTAATTGTTAAGATTGCATTGGGTGGCAGTAAATTACCTGATATATACGCAAAATGAAAATAACTTATTTCCTCTGTCAGATTTTTTCCATTAATTTTAACGGACATATTCCCTATAACATTGTAGTAATACTGTAAATTCGGTAAGTTAAATCTATATGTTCCATTAGGAAGACTGAAAATAATATGAGAAGTAGTAGATGCAATTGTTTTATATCCATCATCTGTAACTTCCCAAGTCGTGCCAGTTGACAGACCATTCTGTATGAAAGATATATTAAATGTTACGAGGTAGAAACCTATGGTAACATTTTTTGGATGTCCACTAACTGTTATACTGTTCTCATGGTAATACGGAGCGTAAATCTTATTTGAACTGGCCACACCATATTTATGTGTTCCATTTGGCATCCTTATTATGAAGCTATTTCCAGATATTCCACCTGATGGCCTGAGGTCTGAAACATTTACATACCATGGAAGTCCAGAGGGCAACCCCGTTTCTTTATATGTGACTAAATATGAAAATTCAAAGGATAGATTGGTGATTTCCGGCCCTCCTTCCACAATCAATTTGCTTTCATAGGGAAAAAGAATGTAGTTAACGTTATTACTGTAACCGGAGTAGATATATGTTCCATTTGGCAGATTCATTAAATATTCTCTCGTACTGAGAGGTCCAGATGTCTTTTTACTTAAGTTAAGGAACCACTCTGAAATAGATGGCAAACCAATTTGTCTGAAAGTTATTTTATAATAGTGCTGAACATTGTATATACACACTGAGGAAGTCAAAGGGTTAACTGCATATATATACTGATTTTTCTGTTCAAATGCAGTAATTCCAGGAAACATGCCACTAGAATCCGGTACGATGTAAGAAGCACTCCCTGTTAGACTTAGATTGACCGGGTTCAGAATCCAGATTCTACCTGTGGTCCCGGAGGTATCTATATAATCAAGTCCGTTTAAGGGGTCAAAGGTTGCATGAATTGCCGATCCAGATAAATAGGGACCAATCTTGAATGAATTATCAGACATGTTAAAGGAAATCAACTGATAATTTTTCCCTGCAACTCCTGATATGAAAAGTATCGAATTCAAACCAGAGTTGAATATGGATAGAGGCTTAATATCTCCAGGCAAAGAGTAGTTAGATATATGGCCCGTTGAAATATTTAGCTTAACAACACTGTTTGAATTTGTGTCTACTGTATATATATTCCCTAAGGAATATGCGTAATATGGAGAATACTCATCAAAATTCTCTACATTGAAGATATCTCTTACTGTACCGGATGAGCTGTTGATTTCATAGAATCCTGACTGGTTACTGAAAATGAGAAAATGACTGGTTCCAGGCATGACTTCCATCAATGCCATTTTTCCCTCAAGTGATGCTACAGTAACATTATATATAATACTCATAGTTGATGGATTTATAAATGTGATATTGCCAGTTTTCATGCTGAATATATAGATTTGATCAGTGTAGTCATCATAAATAATGTCATAAGGTTCAGAAGTCTTGCCAAGTTGCACATTGTTATAATAAACATCAGTAGTGAGATTGAGAATACTCATTGTCCCGGTTCTAAAATCAATCGTATACATCCTGCCAAGGGAATTATCAATGGCCGCTGTGTCAGTTCCAGTATCCTGATTAGTTTGGCTTAAATTGAGATTGTTAATTGAATTTCCCTTTACGTATGATTTTAGTGATGGTATTGAAGTATAGATTTCTCTAAGCAGAGTTTCATTAGTATTTGTTTCATACTCTATTGGTAGAGAATAAATTGATTTCCCGTACACAGTGAAGGAATAATTTTCCGGGGATCCTGTTTGATCACCGATTGTTAAAGGAGACGCTGTATATGTACCATTTATAAGGGATACTTTAATAAAATTTCTATCTGTATGAAAAGATCTATTCCCAACATCTAATGACCACTTCTGGTCTATGGGTAGACCGCTCTCCACGAAATCAACTTCATATGATTCAAGGGATGCCGTAATACCGTAATCGCTTGAACCGTTAACGTAGGTGACGAACCATTGATCTTTTCCCGTTCTTTCCCAGTCAATATTATTTACTGTCCCACCCAAAAGATTACTTTTTTTAGCTAGAATATGCGTGTTGCTCTTAACAAATACATTACGGCCGAATGGAAGAAGGAGAAAGGATGTGTTTGCATCTGATTTAATAGAAAATACCGAAGTGATTCCGGATGAATCTGAAGTTATGCCGAATTCTGGATCTAGTGCTCCTCCTGATGAAACTATGGGTGGTTCTGGGAATGTGATCGATGAGTAGGGGTCAATGTAACTATAATTCTCAGATCCAATTATATATGCGCCACCAGGCATGGGTATTTTTAAAAAGCTTCCATTAATTCCGAAGATTAGGGATGTACCGAACATATCTCCAGTGGAATTCAGGATGGACTTCATTTCAAGGTGTGAAGGGAATGATGTCAGGCCAAGCTTTAGTTTATCTGAAAACTCGTAGTTCTTTATTAAATTCCTAGATTGAAATGAGGTGTACTGTGCTTCAACGAGAATATATCCACTCCACTGGGAATTTGAATCCAGTGTAAGATTCAATATTCCATGTACATTGTATATGGGTTCGCCCAGTTGATCAGAAACTATGTACTGTTGTTCAATATCAACGGATCTTCCATTCCCTTCATCAATGAAGTTAAGGGATGAAATATTAATCATATTTTCAACTCCCGAAATAGCCACAGGGTTATTCTTGAAGTTCTGATCAAGCAGGAATTCCGTGAAATTATACGCGTTGATGGAGCCCCAACCTGTTACTAAATTATATCCATATGCTGCCCTGTAAAGTGCATTGCCTCCGGAATGGACGTTATAAAAAGGTTCAAGAGGAAGGAAAATCTGATTGACACTGTTGGTTGAGTAAGATACATTCTTTATACTGGAATTCCCAAAAAATTCCAGGTTTGCAACCTTATATATTTCTGGATTGATATATCCAAGGTTTTTCTCACCGTAATGATTCAGAACTGCATTGATATCAGCTACTATTCCCGCTTCAGTTGGTGATGCCACACTTGTTCCTGCAACAGAACAAATAGATTGAGCTCCATTTACTGTAACACACATTAGAGTGTTGTTCGCCATCGAAGCGATATCTGGTACACCTAGTCCTGCACCTTTTATTACATCGTTTGCCTCACTATCTCTCTGCCAACTTGTTTCACTGAAAACCTGACTTATTCCTCCGACGCTCCCGATTGGATCAACAGGAATAGTGAGCAATTTTTCGTACTCATACCAGGCTGACTGACTCTTTATATGCAGATTTCCAGTCAGCGTTAGTGTTGTACCACCTACAGATGTAATCCCGAAGCTGTTATATGCCATTGAGGCTGGGAAGTTTAGGAAATCGCTGGTATAGTTAGAATTAGCACTGTATTCTGAGCTTGCAGAATTATCCCCCGAGTCACCACTGCTTGCAAGAACTGTGATTCCCCTTGCCTGTGCCTCCTGAAGGTATTCAAACCATGCAGTATCATTAAATTCAGGAGTACCCCATGAGTTTGAAATAACGGAAACATTATTCAGACCTTTTTCAGTGGAATTTGGATTCAGAATGTATGCAAAGGCAGCGTTCAGGCAGGCTTCAGTTGGTGATGGACCGTAAACGTTGTAGATGTTAGACCCAGGGGCCAGGCTACCGATCATCTCAAGATCCAGTGTATTTTCAAGCGTAACTCCTGAAGTATCATCGTTCGCCGATTTTCCAGGATAAAGCGCTCCTCCTATGGGCACACCGTGTAATATGGAATGAGGCTCACCAGATGGAATAGTAGTATTGTAATAATCATAAATATTGGAGGGGTTGAAAGGCCCAACATGCTGTCCTGTACTGGTGTTTCCCGCCCATAATATGGTGGCAACCACTGTGTTGGTAGGATATGTTACGTTGTAGAGAGGATCTGTACAGTATGCAACCTGAAGATCAGCTCCATAGAGGTACTGCACTCCAGAGGACACAATTGGGGCAGGATAGCCGTTCAAATAGTTTGTTGAACTGGAAGAACCTGTGCCGATTAACTCATGACTGAGTGAAGCTATCTGGGCTACTGGTGTATTGTTTAATCCTGATATCTGAGAAATCTGGGCTTCAATTAAACGCGGAAGAGAAGGTGTTTCAACTGCAAAATAATTGATCCCATTGTCACTCTTATTTTCCAGTATTTCTGTTTTAAATATATTCTCGATTGTATTAGAAGGGGCATTTAACATAAGAGAAATTCTATCAGAATATTTTCTTACTGTTGCGTTCCTAAAGGTTAAAAAATAATCTGCAACCAGATTATATAGCTTCTCAGGAACAGAGAAGTTTTGTGTAAACTGGCTTCTTGTGATATAGTGGTGATAAAGACTACTGGAAGGATTAGAAAGATCCGTTAGATAGCCTTCCAGTCTACTTTCATTCCGCAGTTTGAATGTAATCATTACATTCATTTCACCTTCATAATACCTTCCAGATATGTTTTTACCGGGACTTACTCTGTAAGGCAATTCGGTTCTGGGTCCCAGTTCGCTGCAAAGAATCTTTCTCTCATTTTCCGTGAAATTGGTATGGGCGGTACTGTTCATGCTGGCGCTCTGATTAGCTGATAATACTGTAAATGAGGAAAAAATCATAAGAATTACTATTCCAAGTGAAATAGCCAATTTTTTTCTCTCCATTGATATAGACATAACCCGGTTTTAATAGTGAAAAGACTGATAATAAACTTTCCCAATTATTCCCTAAGAGTAATTAGAATTATGAATTGATTCATCAGCTATGGTAGCTATTGAGCATTTTTAATTTCAGACTAATTAAACTTGAATTAAAGAAAGTCTACGGTTTCGCATAAGCTTTACATAAGACCATAAGACATTGAAAATCATAGGTTATTAATTTTGGAATATCCAATTATTTTAGAGTTTATTCCTTGATCTTCTTTCCATCACTAAGTATATTAACAGCAAAAGAAGCAGTGAAATAAAAAGGAAGACTGAACCAATGACTATTTTTGGAAAGTAGTAAATACCATTATTTACAGACGGTTCTTTTACATAGATATAATGTTGTGTTCCGTGTACGAAAAATTCTAAGGGGAATCTAATTGAACCAGATGAAGAGTTAATTTCTACAGAAGCAAAATAACTGCCATTTGGAAGTTGCATCTCTATAATATTTCCTTCAGACCTTTTAGATATATTATTTGTGCAAATGCTCCACGAATTCAGAGTCAAATTTCCAACTCTTTCAAATATGACTATATTAAACACTTTCTTAAACTTCACACTTAAGTTAGCTCCAGATTCACTGATGTTAACATTGCCTTCTATTGAGGAATTGTAAACCTTATTTGATGATTGAGCAGTATAAGAATATGAACCTTCTGGAACACACAAAAGGTATGTTGGGTTTGATATTGGACCCGAATGAATTGATGTGGTGAGGTTAAAGAACCATATTGTTCCCTTATATAACCCAGTTTCTGTTAATCTTAGGGGATATTCTGATTTGAGTTGGAGAATTGATATTGTACCCTGAGAAGGATCAGTAAACAAAATCTCCTTACTGTTGATAGAAAATGCAATGCATTCAAAATTAGAAGTTGATTTAATGTAATAGGCAGGAGCTTTACTGCCACTCTGAAAAATAAGTATTTCTCCGTTATATGTCATATAGTAAACTTCACCTTTTGAAGGATTATTAAACAGCATCCCCCCCAGTAAATTTGGTGTATTTATCTCAGTTAATTTACTGCTAGAAGGATTGAAAATAGTAAGTGAATGAGACCTGTTAGATATATACACCAGTCCATTTGCTTCGCAGTAAAGCACGTAATACGGTTCATTAATCAATATATTTCCTGTGCTGGTATTGGTCTTAGTAGTTGGAATTACATAAACCTCATTTTCCTGTTTATTTGCTATGAACAATTCGCCAGTTTTAGAATCATATGATAGGGATGTTGCTCCTTCTCCTGTAAGATATTGATAATCTACAACACCTGAGTTAGCCTTTATAACAGAGATATTCCCAGATAAATAATTAGAAACATAAGCAGTTCCATTAAACGGGTTAAAAGCTATATCTGTAGGATCATTACCCACTCTAACATTATAAAGAATTTTGTTCGTTATGGGTGATATAACGGAAATAGTGTCTGAGATAGAATTAATAACATATATTTTTCTATCAAAGGGATTAACTCTAATTAATTTTGGCGATAACTGGACTGGAATTATTGATACTATGTTAAAATTACTGGGATTTAAAATTAGAATATCATTCCTGAATTCCTGAGTAATATATATGTATCCATTTATTTCACAGTAAATTGCTGAATATGGTGAATAGGTCGTATTGATAGTCTTTATTATGGAAAAAGTAGAAAAGTTCATAAAAGAAAGACTACATGAAACAAATTCATCAATGAAAATGATATTATATGAAGGAATGAGGGTAAACGATACTGGAAAAGATGAGGCATTATACATATTTCCCATGGTCATTGTACTTAGGTTAAGATAGGAAAATGTGCTCGATATAGAATCAGAGAGGTATATTCTGTTGTTAAGGCTACAAAAGAACAGTTTTCCATCGAGTGGCGTTTGAATCTCATTACCCGAAATTAAAGTATTCCTATCAATACAAAGTATATCCGGTCCTGCAGCCGAGGATATATATAGTTTCCCGGTGTTAGTATCGCAGGTAATTCCACTTATTATTGCTCCTGTATTGATGATTTTTACAATTTTTTGAGAGCTAATATTTATTACACAGAGGCTCTCACTTTCATTTGTAATCGCGAACAAATATTCATTATTTTCACTTACATATCCCTCTGTTGTGCCATATTTAGTGCGTATCGAACTAACGCTCCTGCAATCTGTTGTATTAATAACTGATATATTTTTACTAAATTCATTAAATACATAGAGTCTCTGATCTGATGGATTCAGCACAAGGGAGTATGAATTTATGCCAACGGGTATATCTTTCACAGCCTTGTCTGTGGAAGGGTTCAATACCACAACATAATCATTACAGATGCTGGAAATAAAAATTCTATTATTAATCTTAGAGTATACCATGCAAGAGGCGAGGGTATTAACAGGTATCTGTTTGACAATGCTCTTTGTGGAAGCATTTACAATACAAATACTACTGGAAAATAACTTTATTACGTAAATAAGATGATTCGTAGGATCATATATGGAATCATAGGGTTGCCTTACGTTTCCATGGTTACAGTAATACCCATTAATCAAACTGTGATTTGTGAAAACATAAGTTTCTGAATTGTAATTACCGGATAGGTTTACTGGTTCATTTGAGGGTAGGTTTTTAATTATATCTGTTTGCGAGGCTGAATCAAGAGATACCGATCGGTTTTTATAGTTCTGAGGCTCCGTGGGTATCATTGTCGGTGCTAACATAAGAAATACAACAATAGAAATTAGTACTATGATGAGTTTTTTTCTAAATCCCAGCACTGCTGATTAAAGGAATTTAAACTAATATACTTTTCTTAGACCAATATAAAATTCATATTTTTCACATTGAATAAGCTCATCATGCAGTAGGAGAGGCTATCTTTTTTTACAAACCAATTGTATTTTATATTATTTAGTCAGATTCAAATTAAATTTGCAGTTTTTCTCGAATACATCCACACTCCGATAGACATGAATATAAGAGGAATTCCAATAGCAGAGAGTATTATGATTAAGGGGTCCATCCCCAGGAGACCCATATTATTAGTCATTTTTAAACCAAGTAAAGGAGATGCGGAGAGATATTTATTAAGTTGAATATCACTCTCAAGCGGTATTATATCTCTAATAAAATTGTAATTTATTGCGTATGAATTTAGTGGTGTTGCCAGATATGTCCCACCAGTTATTTGAATGCCAGATCCAGTAACGAAAAAGTATACTGATGCAAGGATGCTGATTAGGGGAAAGATTGCCACAAAGAAGGTGTTTAAAAAACTATTCCTTTCTGAAGAATGAAAACTCCCAGCTAGAACATATATTGAACAAATTGCGAGGGCTATTAGAATTTCCGTTATTCCAACATATATTAAATCTAGTGGGCTTAGGAATAAGCCAGAGTAGAATTTCCAGAAGATATCTAATAGAAGAAATGAAACTGCAGATGCAAAAAGTATGAAAGATACAGAGGAAATAAAAGTTGCTAGTATGAACTGATATCTTTTTACTGGCAGAGATAGAAACTTATTGACAAGTTCTCTTTTCTGAAAATAGGTGAACGATACAATTATGCACAGTGAAGAAAAGCTTATCATAAGAGCCAGTCCCACGTTGGAGTACGGACTGGCCGTATTTTTATAAGCAAGAGGAGACGAGTCCATCATAAGTCTTTCTGTAGAAGTTCCAAAGCGGAAATTACCGTAACCCTTAGTGTTAAGTGAAACAAGAAGTTGATAGTTTTTAATAGAGTAAATAACACCTGGAATTCCATCATGGACAATACACACTTGCGCTCCAGAATTATCTGGATTTTTTACCGTAACATTGAATTTACCACTCTGGGAAGGCAAAGTATAAAAAATTTCTGAAAGTCCATAATATCCAAGTTCGGAAGTTGGAAGTGTGTAGAAATAAATGGTTGAAATATGAGAATTTGCTGGATAGTCAGTTCTGTGAAAGTTGAAAAATATATCATTTTGAGTATTTGTATCATTTGGGATTGTGAATGAATTTATCTGGTAATTCTCCATAAAGATTTGATTCAAAGAAATGTTTACGTATTGTTTAAGCCTTGAATATATAAGGTAGTCAATATGGGAAGTTTTGATAAAGACCCTCCCTCCTTTATTGGTCACTGTGTTGTAAAATATTGAAGCACTGTTACCTAAATGATCGGAAGCTGGTACTCCCAAAACAATATATTCTGCTGAGATGTAAAAATTTACACCAGTGCTGTTTAATTCATCAAGAGAATTTCCTATCAAAACAAAACAAACTGTATTGTTGTTAATAATGGTATTATTCTGAGATTGGACATCTCCAAGAAAGTAGTTGTTTGATATATTTCTGGAAATTTCATTATTATCAAATGTAAAAGCCGGAACCAACAAGATGGAAGCAAATAGTATAACAAGTAAAATTCGAGGTTGCAAATTTCTTCTAAGAGCAATAATCATTAACTTAGGGAAGGACAACGTTATAACATGAAAAATTACTATATAAAGCCCTATGAGTTCATTAAAGTTAATCTACAGGTAAGAAGAAATTAATAAATCCACACTAAAATTTCATTTAATATCATCAATAAAGGCATTATCCCAAATTAAACTCAATGTACAATCACATATATTTAAAGCAAAAGCGTTAAATCAAGATTATACAAACTGAGTTCATAGCAGGCAATAAGTGAAGATAATTATAAATTCAGATCCAGTATTATGAGAATATGGATGAGATGAGCAGGGATATAATGAATCCCTTCCCCTGGTACAAAAGAATGCGATCCGAGAACCCTGTATACTATGATCCAGAATACAGGCTCGTAAATGTTTTCAGATATACGGATGTTAAAGAAACACTGGGAAATTTTAACAAATTCTCATCACAGTTTGGTAAAGCTTTCAACCCAGCAGGTGGACCAATATCTGAGAGCATCATAAATCTCGATCCACCAAAGCACACAAAGCTCAGGAATATTGTATCGAGGGCATTTACCCCAAGGACAATTGAAAAAATGGCTCCACAGATCAGGGAAATAGCAGAAAGCCTCTTGAATGCAAAAAAAGGACACGAAGTCGACATAATAAAAGAATTCACATCACCCCTTCCCATTACTGTTATTGCAACCATGCTTGGAATACCACTTAAAGATATGGATATGTTCAAGAAATGGTCAGATACAATAGTTGGAGGGTCTGAGACTTCTTTTACAAATTTTCCTAAAACCATAGAAGATATGAAAGGATATTTCCAGAAACTTATGATAGAAAAAGAGAAAAACCCTGACGAAAGCCTTGTATATTCCGTGTTAAATGCTGAAGTAGATGGAGAAAAGCTGACGATGATGGAAAGTCTGGGATTTTTTATCCTTCTACTTGTAGCTGGAAATGAAACCACAACTAACCTGCTTTCAAATGCTCTTCTCACATTCAGTGAAAATCCAGGTACTTATGAGGCCATGAGAGATGATTCCAAACTTATTCCACAGGCTCTAGAGGAAGTGCTTAGATACAGGAGTCCAGTACAATCTATTTACAGAGTAGCAAGAGACGATACAGATCTGAGTGGAGTTCCAATCAGGAAGGGGAGCATAATGGTTCCGTGGATCGGTTCAGCCAACAGGGATGAAAGTATTTTTGAAGATGCAGATAAATTCATTATTGGCAGGAAGGAAAACAGACACATAGCCTTTGGAGAAGGCATTCATTACTGTCTTGGTGCACCACTGGCCAGACTTGAGGCTAAAATTGCAATGGAGTACATGACTGAAAACTTTGGTTCATATGAAATACTAAGAAACAGGAAAATGATTCCACAGGAAAGTACAATAGTTTATGGGTTCAAGGAACTCTGGGTTAAACTGAATTAATCATGAAAAATGAAAATATGTTTGATTAATAATAAAAGAGAGATGTTCTATGATTAAAACAGTAATTTTCGACATGGACGGGACGCTTCTTGATAGTGAAACCCTTTCAAGAGTTGCAACGGATTATGGGTTTCAGGAAGTTTTTGGGAGAAAGCTAACCGATGAAGAACATTCTAAACTCATTGGGAGACCTGTGCAATTACTGATGAAAGAGTTCTATGACCAGAAGGGGGAAATAGCCTATCTCAAGGGGAGAGAATTTTTCGAGAAGCATATAAAGAGCATATCTCCATTTGAAGGGGTTATTGAACTGCTGAATTATCTAAAGGAAAGGAGAATCAATATGGCAGTGGTAACATCCAGTCACCGTGACACTGCGTATCTTTTATTAACCATGACTGGTCTTATAGACTATTTTGATGCTGTTGTAGGTCAGGAAGATACACTATATCATAAACCAGAACCTGATCCCATAATTAGGTGTATGGAAAAAATAGGTGCGATCAGTGAAAATACAATATATGTTGGAGATCAACCCTATGACATAATCGCGGCACGGGCTGCAGGAATAAGGAGTGCAGGTGCAACCTGGGGAAGTGGAATTGAAGAAATTCTAAAAGAGTACAATCCTGAATTTATATGCAGGAATATAGAAGAGTTCATCACTGTGGTGAGAAAGGCCTAGGTAATAGAAGCCCTCATCTTTTTGTACACTTCAAGCATTTCTAATCCTTTCTCATAACCCATTCTTATCTCATTATAATTAAGTTTAGACATCACCTTTCTAACCTTTGCCTCATTCTCGAGTCCAAGTAACGGAATTGTCATAAATGCAGCCGTTGAGAGCATTCCAGTGTTCCCAAAAGCCTTGCTCATATTTCTTAGCAAGGGAAGAAGTATACTGGCAACATACTTTCTCGAATCCGGGTTTCTTACGAGTGTGAACACTGCAGATGGAGCATCCTGTTTCTTTATTTTTCCCTGTATAAGTAATTTGATTATCTTTTTGTGGTTCTTCTTTCCATTTGCCCATCCCATTGCTACTATAAGCGTCTCCCTATCTGAATCATCCTCTGCTTCTTCAAGTTTAGCTATCATTTCACCCAGATCATTTGCCACTATTGCCTTAGACAGTGCTACCAACTCCCTATCGTCAGGTTTCAGGTTGAAATAGGCATTGAATTTTTCAGACTCTGTCTTTGCAAACTCATGATTTACTTTGGCATATGCGATCTTTGCTTTTTTTATGGTGATCTGGTCAAGTATAGTCATTTTGCTGCCTTTACTTTCACCGCTTTCTATTATTTTCTTGATTATTTTAGCACTTGATCTTGAAAACTCATTCTTATCATACAGAATACCATTTAACCGATCAAGATTATTGACGAGTAAAAGAGAGGATGGTGTTGAAAAAGATGTTGCAACTTCATTTGCAGAGGCGAAGAATTTTTCAGCACTCATTCTGCCTGAAATCAGCTGGAAATAACTGTCTCCCACAATCTCGGCCTTATCCATTGGATGCATTTTCTGCATTCTTTCTTTCAAACTGTCCAGCATTAAATCATTATAGATTGTTTGATAGTAACCCGTTCCTCTAGAATTTAACTTTTGGAACCCTTTCACCTCTAATTCAAAGGTTCTATTCTCCATCAGGATTTTAATTTCCTCATTTTCTGTCTGTATAAAAACTGGTATTTTCCATATCTTTTCGCTTTTCTCTCCAGATAGAAGGAACTGATGCTGTTCCAGTTTAAGATTTTTTCCATCGTAATCCACATTTATAAGTGGAAAACCTGATTGGTTTATCCAGTTGTTCATTATTGAGGATATATTCAACTCAGAACTTTTTTCAAGTTCAGTCCAGAGATCATTTCCTTCTGCATTTCCATATCTAAATTTTTCAAGGTAGGAGGAAAGTCCTGATCTAAATTTTTCCTCTCCCATATAATGATGTATCATTCTTAGAATACTCCCGCCCTTTCCGTAGCTTATATCATCGAAAACCTGTTCTATATCCTCAGGTTCCTTCACCTCTACATTAATTGGATGGGAACTCAGAAGTGCATCGCTTGCCATTGAACCTATGGTTTCATTTAGATAATATGTCTTTTCTTCCTCATATTCAGGGAATAAACTATTAATGCATATAGAAGACATAAAAGTGGCAAAGCTCTCATTCAGCCACAGGTCATTCCACCATTTCATTGTTACAAGGTTCCCGAGCCACTGGTGAGCGATCTCGTGGGCAATAACTATGGCAATCAATATTTTTCCCTCAGAGTCTGTATTCTCATTATTTAGCAGTACATCTTCCCTGAATGTTATTGCGCCCCAGTTTTCCATTGCACCTGCAGCAAAGTCAGGAACTGCTATAAGATGCATCTTCGGGAGAGCATATGGAATTCCAAAATAGTCTTCATAGAATGTTATACACTTATCCG
This sequence comes from Thermoplasmata archaeon, assembly GCA_021835265.1. The sequence goes on along the minus strand of JAKBQK010000343.1, from coordinate 1,452 downwards.
CTACCTCCAGTGGAAAGTCATCCGATCTCATATCGTTCCCTGGTCTTGCGAGAATAATTTCACATTTTCCGTGATTTCTTGTTTTTGTGAGGAATTTTCCAACACCAATATATAGAAGATAGGTAGACATGGGTGGCGTTGTATCAAATTTTATTTCTTTTGATCCTTCTGATATCTTTCTGTTTGATATCTGAGGCATATTACTAATTGCATCCTGATCCTCACTAATTGTAAGTGTGACTTCAAATTTAGCTTTAATAGCTGGACTGTCAAAGCAGGGAAAAGCCGTGGATGCATCATTGGATTCAAACTGTGTTGTTATCATGGACTGATCTCCCTTACCTGCTCTGTACAAGCCTGCCAGTCCCTCTCCATATTTTCTCTTATAAGAGATTTCCAGTTCAACCTCACCAGTTCTTATTTCTTTCAAAACAATTTTTCTCTTTCTTTCATCATAGGAATAGGATGCTTCTTTTCCATTGGCCAGTAACTTTTCTATTTCCATCTCTCTGGCGTCCAGTATTAAATTCTCCTCTTCGCTCTTTAAGAAAATGTGGCATATTCCGCTGAACTCATTTTCATTCATAAAATTCAGTGATAATGAATATTTCTCTACAATAGGATTCATTTAATATCATCTTTATATTATATTTAATTATTGTTAAACGTGTATAGGATTCAGCCACAGTATAGGTAGAATGTTAGTTTAAAATAGAATTAAAAATTAAAATTTACCTGATCAGTGCTCTCTCCATCTTGTAAGATATTTTGCAATGGCAAAGTAAACAATGGTTTCAATCAACATGATTATAACCATTGTTATGAACTCATTATAGTTCCATGGCTCTAGCCCGAAGAATATCTGTGCCGACACCGCTGCCGGAGTTGCAGGTGAAAGCGAGAGTGCATAAATGAGACCATTCTGCCCGAACTTTCCGAGAAGATAAGTGTATGGATAAAACGTTGGGGGTATTACCGTCATCACAATGGAAAGGATTGAGGTGATTCCCCATATATTTCTAACGTGATTTACAAGGCTTGATATGATAAATGAAATTGCAGAAGTAGAAAGGATAAGTATAAAGATCAGGAACAGCATGTAAAGTGCTGTAAAAATGTTGTACAAATGATAATAGGAACCAAGGAAACTGTACACAACTATACCTGGTATGGAGAAGGCAAGAAAGCTCAGGGTCATACTGAGCATATAATCTATAGGAGTTACTTCACTGGCCACGTACATTTCCTGTATTCTTAGCTGAAGTCTCATGAACGTGGCATCTCCTGCGCTTTGAAGGCCTATGGATGCTATCAGCGTTATCATCCCTCCAACTACTGCATATTGTACAAGTGCTCCCTGAGTGAGAACATACACAACAAAGAGAAGTGTAAGAGGCGTTACAAGTGACGCTATAATGTACGAAGGACCTCTGACAATTACCTTCACACCAT
>JAKBQK010000328.1 GCA_021835265.1 Thermoplasmata archaeon | reverse complement strand
ATTTCCATAGCCTAGGTGTATTTTAATAATATTTCGTCTTCCATTACTTTGCAATTCATCATAAAGGGTAGCCATCGATTTCAACGCCTTATCATTGGCGTCCCCAAAGATTAACAGATCTAGTTTCCTTATGATCTCATCCTTAGGACCTAAATCAGAAATACCTGCCTGCGTGACAAACCCCGCAACTAATTTGAAAGACAAACATTCGCTCAATGCCTTCTGAAGGGAAGGTCTGATATCACCTTTGCCTCTATCGAAATGAAATTTTATATTCATACCGTTCGAGGATATAACAGATCATCATAGTTAAAATTGTACTTTTTATGCAACTATTCAGATGTCATGAGAAAAGTTTTGCTCTCCGCGCCTGCATGACAGTCTTAGCGTGAGAACTGAAGAGGAAGCCGTCGTTTGACTTAACCCTTGAGGTCGCTAATCAGATTGGTTTCCCTTCGCTTGACATGATAACCTGAAACAAGGGTGAATAGAAGTCTGTAGAGTTATCTCCGACTCTAAACTCTCACTCACCACAATGGAGGTGGTTGGAATCATAATAGGCTTGGACGTACATAAACGTTCCATATTTGTGACAGAATTTAAAGAAGATGGAAATATAAATGAACAGTATGATATGGCTAACAGTGAAGATTGCTGGGATGAATTTGAGAATAGATATCTTAAGCAGAAACCGAGGATATCACTGGAATTGTCCACATCTAGGAAATTTATAGCAAGAAAGCTCAGAGAGATGTGTTTTCCCGTTCACTTGGCGGATCCATCAAACCTTTCCTTAATATTCATGACAGCGAAGAAGAACGAGAGAGAGGATTCATACTTGTACCAGCAGCAAATTCTCTAATAAAAGATTCGAAGAAGATGAAGATGAAATATCTGAGCATTATGAGAAGAATTGACAGGAATAGAGCCATAGTTTTAATTGCCCCTATTCTGCTGGAAACAATCTACATGATGTTACCAAGAGGAGTAAAATTCAATGATCAGATTTAAACCCTCACTGAGAGAAAATAGAAATCCATGACGGCAAAAACAAGGAATTCTGCGATACACAAGGGACTATATGAAAGTGTAAAGTTATTTATACAAAAGAGGAAATGGATAAAGATGCGGGTGACTTTTTTCATAGAAGTCAAACATACCAGACTGATCAGTTACTTAAAACAGAAAAAACTATATAAATCAACTATGTTAAGATTTTGTTGACTAATAAGAATTCAACTACTCATCAGAGAAATTACTTAAAAGTTGGAAAAACTGATATTTATGTTGATATTGGCCCTGAAGACTTTAAACAAGATATAGTGTCATATAATTTCTCAAGAGAAGGTAGCTCTGAGCACAATAGTCTTGTCAAAGAAGAATACTTGGAGTCGAACAAATACCGGAGCCTAATTCCCATTATAACCAAATTGATTTTGGATAGTGATTCAATATTATCCTCTACCGATGTGACCGAACGAATTGTCGAGTTAATAGAACCAATGAAACAAAAAATTCAATACGACATTGTTAAGCGTTTTCTTGATGAGGAAGCTGAAAAAAAGGACGGCCCTATTCTAAAAATAAGAGAAGATGCGTATCTAAATCGAGAAAGGGCAAAAGAAGTCCTTAGCCTCAACATAGAGAGACAGCTTCGTTCTCAAGGATTTGTCCTTTCGGATAAGAAAATAAATAGCCCCCAAGAATATAATAAAGACCAAATTAGGCAATTACATCACGCTGCTAGATTTGAAAAATACCAATTGCTCAAAAAATTATTGACAAAAAAAGAATCCTCTTTCATTGGGCATTTTGCAGATGGAGTGGAAATTGATATAGATAATTTGAGGCCACAAATAGAAGAAGTCCACACAGGTACATGGCAAAACGATCTTTTCCGTTATGCTACACTTCTTTGGAGCGTCCCAGTTTCTTCAGGGTTCGGGAGAAGAACCAGATTCCTTATTTGGGATAAAAGCAATGAAAAGTTGATTGGATTATTTGCGTTAGGCGATCCTGTTTTTAATCTGAGTTGCAGAGATAATTGGATTGGATGGAACAGCATAGACCGAGAAAAGAGATTGTATAATGTCATGGATATATTCATATTAGGATCAGTGCCGCCTTATAATCAACTCTTGGGCGGAAAATTAGTATCTCTACTTGCAACATCAAATGAAGTTAGAGAGATTATAAAGCGAAAATACCTGGGTAAGAAAACGATTATAGAAGGTATCTATAAGAATCCAGAACTAGCCTTGCTTACAACTGGTTCCGCTTTAGGGAAATCATCAATTTACGACAGAGTAGTTTATGAGAAACGCTTACTGTATCAAAGAATCGGTACATCTGAAGGATGGGGTCATTTTCATTTTACTAATGATATATTCGAAGATATTCGATTTTACTTATCGATAAAGCACCCTGGTATGGAGTCCAGATACAAATTTGGGCAAGGTCCAAATTGGAAGCTAAGGACGGTAAGAAGAGGTTTGAAAGAGCTGAATCTTTCAGGTGAATTGCTAAGACACGGCATTAACAGGGAGATCTATGGGATTCCTCTAGCCCAGAATTTCAGAGAATTTCTATTGGGGCATGAACAGAAACTGAACGCATTTGATCTACCCATACAAGATCTTTATGTGTTCTTCAAAAAGAGATGGCTTTACGGAAGAGCGGAGCGAAAACCAGAATACCGCCAATTCACCAAGGAAACTATAAAAAGCCTCATTACAAAAAGTGTAACTAACTTAAGAGGGGATTAGATGGAATTTGAAGCAAAAATACCACTAGCCCTTGACCCCAGTGACATAACAGTTTCTATAGATGAGGCTTATGAAAAACCTCGATATTATAGAT
>JAKBQK010000465.1 GCA_021835265.1 Thermoplasmata archaeon | reverse complement strand
CAAGAAAAATTTTGATTGTGACCGGATCCTTCAGGGTCCTGCCAAACCTCTCCCTGATCTTTTTTACGTCATCCTCTTTGAACCATATCATGATTCTATATTTTCAATCGGTATTAAAATTTGAACATTTTCTGGTAAAAATCACTCTATTTTAATCAATAAAGTGTATATGTGCCCTGGACTTTTCTTCTGGGCAATAATACCTCTAGCGATATTCCCGTTGCTAGCAGCCTCTCTTGCACCATCAAATCCCTGAAGTTATCAGATTTTTATTTTTCTGCATTATTTTACAGTCATTTCTGCTGTTAGTTTAATTTTCCAGATAAATTCAGCATTGATATAATTTGATGTTAGGTTTGTGCGACTTAATTCTTGATTGAAGAGAAAATGGAAAAGGCAACTACATTCATTTCACTGCTCAGGAATCTCATTGAACATTCTAATCATAATAAGGGAGCATTCCATTAGACTTTGACTTAAATTTCGGTGTTATCCTTTTCACAGACCCCTTTGCCTGAATTTGGTGCGTCTATTTAACAATTGAATCGAGTATAAACCTCGCATTAATGCTATTATAGACATCTCCTAATATCCAAATAATTATTTTTCACCGTTATATCAAAGCCCCTCAATAATGATTTAGCGTAAATAATTTTAATTCTTGTCTATGGGCACTGATATCGTAAGGAACCATTTTCCCCTAGTGGCAGAACGTACATCATAATTGTGTCCCTGTATCCATTCATCTAAAGTTTCAACGTTTTTTCTTGATAGGGCATGAATATAGAGAACTTCAGAAATTTGATAGAAACCGTATTTTTTTGATTCCCCAATCTTTCTGTTAACTTCGATATCTATATCTCTTACTGACATGCCATAATTTACAAATACAGCCAATAGTCCATTTTTAATTATCATCTCATAAATGTTGTTAAATATTTCATTAGTTTCTTCTTTTCTCATAGAGCTCTTATCTATCTCTTCATACAATGGTTTTATGAAATTCTCAAAATATTCAGATGAACATAAATTAGCTATGTTCTTACCCCTATCTCCAAACTTTTTAATTACGTCTCTTTTAACCTGAAATATGTTTTCATTATCCCTGAAAAGAGCTCGCATGAATAAAGAGACTTTCAAAGCCTCAAAGTCTTCCTTTGGGATTTTATCCTTGAAGAAACTTAGCATTGCTTTGTCTGGATTATTTTTTTCGTAGTTGTCAAAACGCTTAGAATAGTTCTCCAAATGGTTTGTAAGAATCTCACCTTCCTCTTGGAAGTACTTTGCGACGATTCTATCAAATTCAATCTTTTGCTCTTTTTCAAGCGAGTTAACATTAACGGTGATCTTCTTGCCACTTTGATCTATGTTAATGGCTTCTCTACCTGTAGTGTTAATAATATTAATCTCAGGAGAATTTATTTTTATACTTATATGAAAAATATTTTCTATAAAAGATTTTAAGGAATCAAACCACGACATACTATTCCTTTTTACTTTTGAGTTTGATTAGTGATACTACGTTATCCTCAATAAAAATTTCTGAACCTTTCTTAATTCCACCAAAATCTTCTACTGTCAGCGGATTGCCTTCAAAGGACATGACTTCCTCATTGGAATCTAGTTCAAGCACATTTCCATTAACTATTTTCTTGTTGAAGAGACTGAGAATGTACTCTCTAGCACTTTCATCAAAAGACATTCTTGGATTATTATTTTCCATCTTCCCACCTTATTTTGGTATTATATACTGATATTTATTTGTTAATTTTTTCTGCAATGTTTCCAATGATCTTTAACGATGTTAATTTAATTGACAGTATCAACAATGCTATAACAATTACTTCTATTAAAATTTGTGGGTCTTCGCGGCTATGGGCACTATTCTATTACCTACCCATATTGAAGAGATTATGCCAAACGCAGTTGCAGAATGGAGCGTTATCTATTCTGTCATCCCTCTTCTGTGTCCCACATTCCACCAAAGCATTTTCCTGTCTGCTGCAAATCCCGATTCAGAATTGCTTCTCTGATGTTACTGTTCCAGATATGAATGGTATTCCCAACAAATTTCCGCACTGTGTCTTTACATTTCTTTGATCTGTTCAGTGAAGCGTATTTTTTGGAATTACGAATACTTTCGTATTTCCCAGCTTATCCATGTATGAATGTGATGAATAATACTGGATTACAGACGTATTGAGTCCTTCTCCATCCCCAGAGTTGAAAGAAGAACCATTGGCCCTGTCATATGCTTCCCTTTCAGATTCCATGGATGATCCCGATCTATACATCCTGGATTCCAGGTCCATTATTGCGAATGAATATGCAAACAGACTCTTCTTATGGATTTTAGATTCTTTTGCATCTTTACCGTGATCAGAATTTTCTTTTGCCATTACCTCCAGTTTCTTTGCATGTGATTCGTAGTTCTTCTTTATGGTTAAAGAATAACCGGTACCAATTGCCTGTTGCATCTGATTTCGTTATACCATTCCTTTTCATTACGATATAACATGAAGGTTGTGTACCGCAATTATGGCCCCTTCACCAGGGTAATGATCTTTCCAATGCTTTGTGTAATATATCTATGCAGGACTTCATGAAGAATATTGCAAACATATTTTTGAAATATTCTGTTTGATTCATCCACAATCTGCTTTATAAGAAGAAGCTTGACTCTTTGCTCCAGTGATAATGAATGTTGGATGGCCCCGGCCAATACTGGCTATTGGAAACGTACAGCGCAGATCGCAAACATAAATTTCACCGACCTATATAGGACATAACTCCTTCATTCAATGGAATCTGACAATGTTATTTGTTGCATCTATTCGATATTGATCTTATTTGGTAACAT
>JAKBQK010000373.1 GCA_021835265.1 Thermoplasmata archaeon | reverse complement strand
AACTGATTATTTCACCACCACACAATGAAGCATGGAAAGAATCGAACACTCCAGTTTTTTCGTGATCTATGTAGTGTGCGGCTGCTAAGACGCTTTCCCTGCTCGCACCTTTCAACTCAGCAATTGAGAGAACACTAGCAATCATCCTTTCAACAGGAATCCCTCTCCTGACACTTACCAGAGAAAGTTCCACCAAGGTCAGGACAGAGGTGTATATTTCACCTTCATAATTTTTCAACACTTTAATTGCCCATGAATTTAACCTGTCATCAGAGTTCGCAATTGCCAAGAAGAAATCTGTATCTGCGTAAGGCATTTTCATCTTCCCTTATTTCTTCTGCTGTTCCTTTCTTCGATTTGCTTATATGCTTCCTCTTCAGCAAGTACCTCTATATCTCCTGGCGTTAATTTGCCCGTTTCAAGTTCCTTACCCCACTTTCTAAGCTCTGCAACAGGATCCTTTGGCTTCGGAATTAGCAATATCTCATCTGATAATTTTACAACAAAAAAGGTACTTCCATATTTTCTTCTTGTCTCTTGCCCTATGTTAATTCGTCCTTTTTCATCTATTCTTGCTTCTTCAATCATTTAGTATAAATATGGAGTTCAATCTAATTAAATTTGTGGGAATTATTTTATATTTGAGGCAATGGTAATTAGAATATCCCACCATGATAATAAGAAAATCGATAGATTAGAGTTCTGGCGTTGCCCAGAACTCTAATCTATCCTGAATTATGCTCAGTTTTTACAAGTGATTTGATAATAGTTATTAAAATATTAAAATAGTTAACTATATATAAATTTGTTAATTTAACAAATATGGTATTGAGACAGTACAATAATGCAAAAGTGCTGGGTGGCATTACCGCCTTTGTCATAGTAGTTATAATAATGAGCATCATTTTCGTTCCGATTTTTGAATTGGCATCTTCCGGGCACAATTTCGGGTTTCCAACCTCTTCAGATATATCCAGTGCCTCAGGAATCAATGTAAATTTTACAGAACAGGGGGCCCCAAAATCTACCAACGGAAGTGGGATATCCCATAATTCTGGAGTAGTTTCAGGCCAGTATGTTTACTACAACAGCACTTCTGACGGATACTTCGAACTTACTGAAGTCAAAACATCCAACAGCACAAATAGCAGTGGATTATACTCCAGTTTTTACGATCATTTCAAGTCTGATTACAGGAACGATACATCAGCCTACAGCATATCCTCCAATCAGTCTGCTTTGGGATTCACTTATTTCTACTTCTCGTCTTCCGGGTTTGTCCATTTCAAGGCATCTATAGGTTACAATGGGATTTACCTGTTCTTCCTCCTGTATGCAGGTTCAGCGGCTGTGGACATTAACAACACAGCAGAAGCAGTCATTCTCATGATGTGATCTCGAGATATTTCTGGACCTGATTGTTGCCATAAACATCTACAAACTGGGAATGATGGAAATAAGGGCCAGAATTTACGGCTTTTTTGAATAGAGTTAATAATAGATGATGCTAAAGCAGGCAGACATGGGGGGCAAACTTTCGTCAATATTGTGAGAAGGTACAGGGGAAAGTAAAAAAAATCAAGGATCATCCATGCCTATTCTGACAGGTTTCTGTAAGTAAAAGATGCATTCTGCGTTTCAATCTACCGGTGGAGATAATAGGAAAGGTCCGGAATAGTTCTTTTATTAATTGTTTCCACTTACATTTACATTAGAAGAAGTTTTATGTAGTTAATCTCAGAAATACGTGATTAGAATAATAATTGGGACCTATTCCTTTGCGATGGCATTTCTTGGAACGAAAGTTTTACCGAAGAAATGTAAAATAGAAGTTTGTAATACTAACATATGGTTCTCTCCCTAATAGAAGCTAAAGAAAAGCTGGAACCACAGTTGAAATCTCTTTTAGATATTGATGACTTTAAAATAGTTACTGCGCAACACGATAAAAATACATGGATACTATTTGTAGAATATCAAATACCTGAAAAAGGTCCTACTGGTGTTTTGGTATATTATAAGACCAAAACTACTGGATTTCTTGTCTCTGATGAAGACGGAAAAATAGAGACAATGCTTTAAAGATAATTGAACGTAAATGGTCGAGATATACAACGAAATTGAAATAAACGGTAATCGTACATCGCAAGTTCAGGGGCATTCTTGCTGGAATATTGTAATTAATTACACGATTCCAACCTATTCTTTACCTTTTGGGGAAGAACGTTGATATTTTCTAAACTGTGCATAGGAAATATTCATTTTGCGCAAGTACGTGTAGGTCTTTGCTTGGAGAGATGAATAATGCAATGAAGTGTTTTCTGGTATTTCAGGGAAACTTGCCCAATTATTATAAAGGGCGGAGATGATATTACCTCACCTGATCTGGTCAATAAATTTGGCCTCTAGGTGAGTGGTTAAACGATAGATTTGGAAAGAAGGGCACCGACAGGAATTATTGTTTTTGTTATTATCTCATCCATCATTTCTGTTGGAGGCTATCTCTGGGCAAGTGAATTCACTTTTTATTGCATTGCCTGTATCTCTGCTATCCATCAGCATATTGGTATTTTCCCAGAGACAAAGAAAAAAATAAAGATCTTCGTAATAATATTGTTTGAAGGATGCGGATAGTGAAAGTATTCCTAAGAGTTACCTATTAGTAACTTTATAATAGATGCGTGTATTTCTATTTATGACGGATAACAAAGAGAGTGCCGTTATAAAAATTCGAAAAAGTACCTTAAAAGAAATAGAGAATGCCAGGATTAAGGCGATTGAGTTCGCTAAGAAGTCTGGAAACAAAGAGCTAGAGCAGGCTTTGAATTCCATGGGGACCGGTGCCTTTGCTTCTTATCTTC
>JAKBQK010000399.1 GCA_021835265.1 Thermoplasmata archaeon | reverse complement strand
TTTTCACGTGATCTTCAAAAGCATAGAAATCTCTGATCTGACCCGGATATTTTATCGGGGAAAGAAAAGAATCAATTTTCTTGATTACGTACGAATCCTTAAATGATGAATCAGCCGGCTCATTTTCAGTAAACGCCTTAAAGAAATCCCTCTCGAGGTGTTCTTCAGATATATCAAAGATCATTGTAGCGTCATATGCTTTGTTTTCTTTGAAAATAACTGTTACTATTTGGGCATTAGAAACTATTCTCCCTATTCTCATATGGTATCAGCTTAAAGGTTTCCTCTCTTAGCCTGTTCTGCTTCAATAGACTGGAAAAGTGATTTGAAGTTTCCTTTTCCAAAGGATGTTGCACCTCTTCTCTGGATAACCTCATAAAATACCGTGGGCCGGTCTCCTATAGGCTTAGTAAAAATTTGTAAGAGATAACCATCATCGTCTCTATCCACAAGAATGTCAAGTTCCTGTAGTTTGTTTATATCCTCCTTTATTTTTCCTACCCTGTCTTCCAATGTTTCGTAATATACGCTGGGGGTTGAGAGGAACTCGATACCCCTGGATTTCATATCTGCAACGGTCTTTATTATATCATCAGTCTCCATGGCAATATGTTGCACGCCAGGAGAATTGTAATAGTCAATATATTCCTGAATCTGAGACTTCTTTAGACCCAGTGCAGGTTCATTTATTGGAAAGATTATTTTTCTGTTATTGTAATGAACAACCTTTGATCTTAGGGCTGAATATTCCGTGCTTATATCCTTATCGTCGAAGCTTATTAGCTGATCAAATCCAAACCCCTTGGTATAATATTCAACCCACTGATCCATCTTCTTATCTTCCACATTCCCGACGATATGATCTATTTTCTTTATGCCGGTAGGTTTGATATCTGGTGACTCTATTTCCTTAAATCCTGGAGGAAGCTCGTCCTCATATTCACCATAGTCGTTGAGGGAATGAAGTGTTTCCCCAAATGAATTTGAAATTGAACTGTAAAGGGTTCCATTATCTGTTTTGATCTTTTTAATAGGTCCGTGCTTAACGACGCCCCTTCTGTCAATTTCAGCAATGGTTTCGTTTATGTCAGGAACTTTCATAGAGATATCTCTTACACCGTCACCATGAATTCTTGTATGTTCTATAATCGGAGAAGTTGGAAATAATGTATTGGTGAAAATGAATTTTATATCGCCCTGCTTCAAAAGATAAGATACCCTGTCTCTTACCCCGGTTTCTGGTCCAGAATAACCTACGAGCTTAAATCCCAACCCATACTGATGAAAATAACTCCACTCTTTAGCCGATCCAACGTAGAATTCCAGTGTGTCTACAGAGTCTAAAATCTTATCCGATGCCATAGAATAAAATCCCATGAACTATAATAAGTTTATCTAAAAATTAGCTCTATACCGTGCTACAGAGTGTCTCGCCATGAAAATACATGAGTACACAATATAATAATAGTAATATATATGAATAATTATATGGGTAAAAAATAACATAGTTGAAGTGGCACAAAAAACATTTTGGTTAATGCCCTTAGGGAAAAATAAGCCAAAGCATGATCTGAATTGTCGCGGAATTTTTATATCATTCAAAATTTATTACCCGTCATGAAAGATCAAAAAAAACCTTCCGAAAGTGCCCAATCCTATATTCGGAGTATTAATGTTAATATTAGGATTTAATGCTCTGTGTCGGCACTCACATCAAATAACAGGGAGCGATATTTCATTCAATATACATGATATGCATTCAGAGTTACGGGAGGTTACAGATTCTAAATTAAGTTTGAATTATAGTTTTCAACGGAATAGTTTAAACAATACTACTTTGAGTTTTGAGGTAGAGATTTTCTAAAACTACCACTGAAAACCTTTTTCATGACCTCATGATCAATATTCATGAACCTTTACCACACTGGATTATCCCAACTATACAATGAGATTGAAACGCTTGGTGATCCTCTAAAAAGAATATCTGATCGCATTGACATTGAAAGGATCAGGCATTTACTGTCTGATCTATTCTCAAATGACACAGACAAGGGGGCACATCACTGAGTAATGAGGGTATTAGCTATGTGTCATTAAATCAGGAACCTCCAAAACTTTAGCGAGGAGAGGATGTCAGAGAGAGTAAGGCAAAAAGTGAGAAAATGATAGATTTTTGCTATTGTAGATTGTTTAATGATAACAGAGAAATGAAGCATTGATTATTTTTGTCCTTTTGCACTGAAAGGGCACCAGGCATTTCCTACTATACGATTTTTGCTCATACCTTTTATTATCTGGAAAGTAATTCCAAATATGGGTGAATCTGTTATAAATGAAAGAAAATCAAATCCTGAAATCAATGAAGATAAAGATGTAATCTATATGCAGGTTCTCTGTATTAAAATTAGTGAAAACCAATGGAAAAACAGGAAAGACGTTATGGCAACTTTTAAACAATTCACTAACTTGCCTGATGAAATAGACGGGATCATTCACACCAAGGTATACAGATCTCTCAGACACGATTCAGATTTCATAATCTGGTTATCATCGAGAAACCCATCAATTATAAGAGATGCAATGGATGTTATTTATTTAAAATCGGGGGATTTAGGCAAATCTACATTTAGCATGCTTTCCATTTATATAAAATCGCCATATCTAAAAAATGCAACGCACATTGAGGAGGATCTGAAGAAAAAGGGTCTGAAATATTTCGTAGGATATCCCATGAGTAAGGACCCTGAGTGGTATCTTATTGATTATGAGACGAGAAAGAAGATAATGGATGAGCACATAAAAACTGCAATGACACATCCCATGAACCAGGGCATTCAGTCTTATACCACATATTCTTTCAGCATTG
>JAKBQK010000293.1 GCA_021835265.1 Thermoplasmata archaeon | reverse complement strand
GTTATCCATAAACGAAAGCGAGGAGAGCTACGATTGCTCAATCTTAATATCTGCCTATAACGGAAGCAAATACATTAAAGAGGCGATTCGTTCTATTGCTGGCCAGATAACAGAGTATAAAATTGAAACAGTAGTTGTGCTGGATAAGGGAACCACTGATTCCACATTGGACGAACTGATATCTTATGCCATGATGAACAAAGATCAATCTTTTAAAATAGCTTTTTTGAACCATATTACAGATTTTCGTGAAAAGCTGGTATCCCCGTCATTAACAGAAACTAACTACATTTTTTACCTAGACTACGATAACACGTTTGAACCAAGCAAGGTACAAAAACAAATTGATGACATTACTAATAACTCCAAGCCTTTTTCTTTTACAAATTTAAGGATCATGGATGAAATGGGAAACTTATCTGCAACACCTCAATATTTGACTGCTCCAGACTTTACCTTGACAGGACTAGTAAAGGGTAATAAAATCGACATGAGTACGATCTGCATAACCAGATCTTTTTATAATAAATATGTGATTCCAATTATCCCATTCCTAAAGGATAGATTCTTTGATTTGTGTCTACCAGATTATTTACTAGCTTTAGTGGCGTCTCAGGACTCGCTGATTATCTACGATCCTGAGCCTCTGTTGAATTACCGTGTTCATAAAAATAATCTCTTTTACCTCTCTGGCGATAGCAAGAATTTTGATTTTATGGTTAAAAAATCTTTGGTTTACGAAAGAATTAATAAGACAATCACAGCTTTTTCTTTAGTCAGTGCAGCTTTGTTTGGCTTCAGAGGTATTTTCTTGAAGTTTAGCGCAATTGATACAAAAATACCCATGGTCTTAAGCACAAATTTATTAATTCGAGGGAGAAAAACAGTTATTGCGAGGGTATTGGCGAAAATACAAAATATTTATCTGGCAAAAAAGGAAGGCTAATATATCATTAATTAAGGATTTAAATCTCCTTCTTAACTGAAGTTAATGGTTTCCGATGTTCATTGATTATATAGGATACATCAGCTAAGAAATTATGGTCAAACATACTTAGGTAATCTATGTTGAAACGTCTCATAAATACTAGCTATAAGATGCTTTATGTAGGCAAAAAGGTCAATATAGATGCTAACGATCAGAGAATTATTGCAATTGTTAATCGTATCAAAGAATAATATTGACCAAGGTTTTGGTGGAGAAAAGTGGGTTCTGGATGTTGCCATCGAAGCCAGTCGCCTATGCAACGTTCTAGTTATAACGACTGATAAAGGGGATAGGAACGTAAATTATGCCTCAAAACTTCTTGCTCGACCTAATGTTTCAATTGTTGAACTCAATAATGAACAGAGGAAATCCCTTCTCGCTGTAAGAAAATTGCTTCCCGACAAAGTCGATACTGTTTATTTTGTTGATTCACCGTTCAATAGATGCCTGACAAGGAAATTCATAAGTTTATTTCCAGATTCATATAAAATTAAGGGAAACCACACACCAATATCTGTATATGGAAATGAACCAGAAGTTAATTTATTAATAAGAATATATTTCAGACTCATCAAACCGCTGTTTTTATCTGCTTATAAGGACGTCAATTTACAACATGTCCTGAACCGCTCTGATCTCCAGGTAGTAAAGAAAAGATATATTTGTACCATGATACCAAATGGGATTGCACCTCCGGATAAAATTGACAACGTCAAGTACGACAAATTTACCCTTGTACTGCTAGGAAGACTAAATTATCAGAAGGGTGTCGATAGACTGCGCAAAATTTTAAGCATGATCAATTTAGATGGACAAGAATTTGAGATATTAATCTTGGGGACCGGCCCCTACTTAAAGAAACTAAAAAAAATTTCACATAAATCACTCAAAATTTTAGGTTACGTTAATGAAACTGAAAAACAAAATATTGTAAAGAGCAGTCATTTCCTGATATCGCTCTCAAGATGGGAGGTATTTCCGTATAATATACTTGAATCCCTTTCAATGGGTACGCCAGTTATTTCTTTTAAAATTCAAGGGACAGTCGACATGGTAGCCGACAATTATAATGGTTTTTTGGCGTCAGATCCAAAATCTATGGCAAGAAGTATAGAAAGAGCATATAAAATATACAAAGAACGCGCATATCTCGAAATGAGGGATTCCGCTCTTAAGTCATCGGAAAGATATTACATTTCAAAGATAATACCTGATCTCATGCGTATGTTGCGCTGCAATCGGTGATCTTTCGGTGTCTGCATTTCCTTTTTTTAAAAATGAAGGTAAAAAAGACTTTCTTATCTTGCTTGTCATAGTGGTTTGTTATACTATTCTAATATCGTACATTAGTTACTTTCGATATGTTTCATTTTTTTCCGGTAATTGGGATTTAGGAATAATGAGGCAATCGTTGTGGACAACCACACATGGATATCTATTATACGAGTCCGGGGACTTCGAGACTTTTGGGGTCTATTCCTTCCTGAGCCAACACAGTACTTACATTGCAATTCCCGTGGCTTATCTTTATGCTATCTACCCACATGCCATCCTTCTCTTTATTTTGCAATCTATTTTTCTGTCAATGACTGCAATACCCATATATTTAATTTCCAGGAAACTTGGAATTGAACGTAAATATTGGCCATTATTGATTGTTGTCTTTCTCTTAAATTTTTCAGTAATGTCAGCTCTTTTCTATGACTTCCATTGGGAATCTCTAATCCCGTTCGAATTTCTAATGCTTTTTTATTTTATGGAATCTAAAAAATACCCTGAAGCAATCCTAGCTTTTATATTTGGATGTATGACCCTTGAAATTTTTCCTTTCATTCTTCTTGGCATCTCGTTGTTCCTATATATTGATAATTATTTGTCGG
>JAKBQK010000506.1 GCA_021835265.1 Thermoplasmata archaeon | reverse complement strand
TTTCCTATATATGGAAAATAAACCAAGTGTCTTACCCCACGTCTCTACTATGGTTCTAATTTAAACATAATAATTCTGCTTACTTTGATCAGAGTTTAAGAATATTGACTAGTTACTCTTTTAATAAATCTTTAATTACAAGATACAGTTCCAAAATCGTATGCTTGAATCCATAATATCTTGAATTCCAAATGCATTTTAAAAGAAGGTTTTTGTTAAAAATTCTCATATAAATGTTGTTGCTTAACTGCTCTAATTCCATCCTTGCTTTTATTATATTTTTTAATCTTTCGTCATTTACGAGACCTAAAATATATTTTGATGCTAATGCCCCTTTCTCCTGAATATCGGCTTTTTTTAACAGAAAAGAGAGTTTATCATTCTGCTTCAGTATGGCTTTACTTGCACTTTGATGCCTAAGATAAACGGTCAATTTTCTATCATCCAAATAATAGATACCACCTGCGTCTAACCCTACAAAAAAAAAGAAATCATCCGTATGGTTCGCGAGGGATTTTAACGAATCAATATATTTGACATAATGCGATTTTCGAATTGAAATTGAACTAATATTAAATATCAGTGGACTAAGTGTATATTTCCTCACTATTTTTTTAAATTTTAGAATCAAATAATTATTAGGGAAACATGCCCTAATATTCTTGAATTTTGGTTCGCTACTTCCATCTAAGGTCTTAAAAATCTGTGCATTGTGATAATAGACAATCTTTTCATTTTTGTGAAATAACCCATAAATTACCTCCAATTTATTTTCAAGGAAAGTATCATCATCGTCAAGAAATGCAATGACTTCACCGCGCGATGAATCTAAACCAATCGCAAGGTCATCTCCTACAAGACATTCGTCGGAAGATTTTATGCTGATAATATTTGATTCTTTGATTAATTTATCCACTTCAGGATCATCAAAGTTTTTAATGACTATGATCTCGTACTCATTCTTCCCCAATGTTTGATTTATTGCAGATTCTATTGCATATTTTAAAAACGGTTTTCTATTATGCGCAACGATGATAACAGAAATGTAAGGTTTTTGATTAATTGATTTAATCTCACTCATAATACTAATCCGTACTTTATCCTGATAATCATCCACATAATTAGTTTTTAGGAGATAGTAATTTTTGACCCTAATGTGACCTGCTTTACCCAGTGGAATTTCCGTAATCACTACAATTTAAGCAGTTTCTTCAATGAATTTTTCTTCTATAATTTCTTTATAAGATATAGAATGGAACTGCTCAGATATTTCTGGGATATTGAAAATTTAATTAATTTCTTATTCTATCCGTAGTCAAGCATAATTTGATCGTTGCAATTATGGAGTTCTCACATTTTAAATTTGAAGGCAACCTCTAGATTAGAAATGGAAAGTTTTAAAAGATAGTTTCTTTATTTTTATACATAGTTCTTTTGTATGTTCCTTGGATTATCTGGATATGAATTTTATTTTTGTGAGTTTTAGGTTCGATATTTGACTTCCTCGGGTAAATTACCCCACTTTCCCCGAATAACTGAGGTACTTTTTTGGCAATAATTCTAATATTAGTTATTTTCTCATATCAGGCTTATAATATGGAGAGGAATCTGCATGAACATTTTACCCTTGAGGTCACACTTTAGTTTAGATGCTCTTTACTTCGACATTATACCCAGAAAGAAGGTTGAATAGAATGCTGTCGAGTTATATTTGGGTTTTAACTTATGAATATGAATCGAATAATGACTTTTGTTCTCAAAAATCCTTATGCCCATATTATCTATAGGTATCTAATGAATAGTGCTAAAATCGCAATAATCATTCCTTATTTACACAAAGTAGAAGGCAACAAACCAGCTTTGACATTAATTTCTCAATTTATTAAAGGGGGATATTCAGTAACACTTATAAACTGGAAAATTAAATCATCAATATATGAACAGTTGTCAAAGAATATCCCAAATTTGAAAATAAAATACCATAAAAAAATAAAGGAAGGGAAATTTGGAATTTTATTCGCTATAAAGTATCAACTCTTAAAAGGGGTTGATCGTAAACTGTCGAATTTAATTATAGATGAAGATAAGACATCCAATTTTGATCTTGTCATTATTCCCTCCAATGAAGGAAAGTGGATTGGACAATTTATAAAGAAAAGCAAATTGAAGAAAAAGCCAATAACCATGGTCACAATTATGGAACTTCATGAAAATGGAATGTTCTTGTATCAAAGAAAAAAAGTCATTAAAATAGCGTCTCTTTTATTCTATCCTGTATTTTTCCTGCTTCAATTTTTCGAAGAGAAGAGAATTAAATCATTTGATATTATCACTGCCAATTCTAAGTGGACAGCACAATCCTTGTCATATTTCTATGGGTTGAATTCGCAGATAGAGATGATTTCCTATGATCCTGAAGTTTTTAGAGCTCAATATGATTATAAAAGTATTGAGAAAAAGTATATTGCAATTCCAACTGTGAGTATTACAGAGAAGCACAAAAAAATAATTCAAAAACTTATCAACAATGGAATTAATATAATCGCCTTTGGAAGAAGAAAAATAGATACTGAAAATTACCTTGGATTTGTAAGTGATGAAAAATTAAGGGATATTTTAACAAACGCTTCTGCAACTCTGTTTCTGTTTGATTATGAGGCGTTTGGTCTGATCCCGCTTGAATCTCTTATTTGCGGAACACCTGTTATCACAGAACCAAAACTTGGTGTATTTACAGAATATAACGACTGCCCTGATGTACACTTTGCAGAGGAATATGAAGAAATAAAAATACTTTGTAAGAACTTTTTGAATTCAGAAAAAACGTCTGAATCCAGAAAAAGATGCATTGAATGGGCTAAACAATATGATCCAGA
>JAKBQK010000134.1 GCA_021835265.1 Thermoplasmata archaeon | reverse complement strand
CAGTCTGATCTCATGGCTGGGAATACTGGTTACTGCTATTCCACTGCGTGATATTCTACTGGTTCTCGCCCTTACGTTCCTTTCAATGGCCATAATTGATCTTGGTAAAAATTATATTTTCAGGCATTATGGTATCTGATTTAAATAAACAAAAAGTACCTGAAGTGATACAAAATCATTTTAATTTTGTGTATAAAATTCTATCAGTGTTTATCAGGTTCCCTTTCCAGAAAACCACTCATCCACTGTTGAATTTACCCTCAGTGATCTGGTCCCTGAAGATCTTTGTATTATACCTTTCACTATCATGTCCTGAAAGATTGCATGACCCAGTGATCCGCCAAGATGTAGTTTTCTCTCTGATACATCCCTGCATCCATAGGCAAATATCCTGCCATGCTTCTTCTTTACTGGTATATTTACACCTAAGTTCTTAAGGCTGTCCTCACCTAAATCGGTAAGCATAAATGTGGGTTTATCACTATTCTCAACTGCTATCCATCCTCTTCTGAGAAGTTCCTCAAGAAGATACACTCCAATTTTTCCTGCCAGGTGGTCATAGCAGCACCTTGCATAAGAAAAACTATCTGATGAGGGAACTATAACATTCATTTCCCCATGTAAGCTTCTATTCATCTTCCCTGAAAGATCCTCTGCCCATGACAAAAGGGATTCCATCACCTCTGGTACGATGGAATAAATGATCTCCTTTCCTGAACGAAAGGAATCTACAATGCCTGCGTTCTGTAACATGGATAGATGTGTGGAAACCTTCGGCTGCGCAATTCCTGTTTTCTTTACAATCCCTGTAACATTAGATCGCCCCTCAGCCAGGATCTCAATGATAGCTAACCTTTCTGGATTTGATATGGCTTTGATAACGCTGCTAATCTGTTCCGCTGAAATATTTTTCATTTATTTAACAACCATTGTTGATCACATATTATGTTTTTCGGATATGTCAATCAGTTAACATAGAATTTTAAGATGGCAAAGACATGGATAAGAATGAACATGAAAAAAATACTGAATTGAGCCGGTCAGATGTTTCCCATATCAGGGGAAACTTTTTGAATATGAATAATGTTATGGAAAAATCTGGGGTTACCCATGATGTTATCACAAAGTGGCATGATAGAGGTGAGTTTCCTGAGCCTACCTATGTGACGCAGGATGGTGTACTTTGGTACCCACCATATCTTGTTATTCTTATAGAAAGGAGTCTCCGTAATGATACAAATCCAAAATACGAATTTTTACTGGACGCAAAAAAGGTACTGGAGAAACCAGGATACGTATACAGGTTTGGACAGGTGGAAAAAACAGGTACAGATGATGAAGACGCAGAGAAAATGTGGGATGACTTTAAATCTGGCCTCTATGGGGCCTGCCTTAGAAAACCTGACCCCAAAAGTATTATGGCAAAAGGAAGCCTTATAAAGACCATAAAGGAACTGTTAGCAAATCCTGATCCGGAAAATGTTGAATGGTGTGAAAAACTGCGTAAGACAGTTAATGAACTGGATTCAGTTGAAGCTCAGTTCACAGATTTTGACAGAAAAAGATTTGGAGGTACTGTCTCAAGGGACGTTTACATAACCAGCATAAAGAAGCAATACAGTCATATATTCACTGAAAAAAATAACATCAGGTGATTCAAAATTCCATAATTGATATAATGCAGCGATAGTCTCTTGATTCAACAAGATTCTTCACTTATTGGGGTCCCTAAGATTTTTATTTTAAATCTATGTAACATTATCACCAGAATTGTGGGTATAATGTTACATAAACTTTATTTTCTTTTACTATATTTACCTGTATGATTTACAACAGAGTTATGGATACTCTTGAAGAATTACAGTTACATGGAAAAAACTGTATTCACAATAAATGATGCATCAATGCTTATGAAAAAACCAAAAAAATATGTTTCCAAGATATTATCGTCCAACAGAAAGGTGAAAAGAATTGAAAGAGGACTGTATTTCATAAGCTCTTCAAGAGGAGATAATCTATATGAGATTGCGTCCCAGATTGTTTTTCCATCATACATAAGTCTATTCGCTGCATTCCAATATTATTCAGTTACAGATCAGGTTATTAAAAAATACAGCGTTATATCAATTAAAAGGCACAGGGAGATTAACCTTGGTGAAAATATAATTGAATTCAGGACGATTGGAAGAGAAAGATTTTTTGGATTCAATAGAGTACAGAATGCCTACATAGCCTCCATAGAAAAGGCAATCCTTGATTCCCTTTATCTGAATATACCTGCTTTCTCATATGTAAAAGAAGCTTTCGATTTATCCAGACAGAATTCAATGTTGAACCTCAAAGTGTTAAGGGAGTACGCCCATAGAATGAATTCTGGAAGTGTGAACAGGAAACTCTCTAAGCTGCTTTATGAGGATGATGAAATTAGAAGATCAGAAGGTGATTAAAAATGATTGATCCGGGCGATCTTCTGAAGCAGTCTGGAAGATTCAGAGATGCAAGGCAGCTTGAAAAGGACTATCTTCTTACACTTCTGCTCTTCGAGATTTACAGGGTTTTTGACTACAAACTAATTTTCAAGGGAGGTACATCACTAAAATACTTCTACAATCTTAACAGATTTTCAGAGGATCTTGATTTCTCTTACACAGGTGAGAACAATTCCATGGAAAGAGGAAAAATAAACAGGAAATTTGAAACAGTCATGGAAAGTGTTGGGAAGCAATACATCATTAACAGAAATGAACATAGGGGACGCAGGGAAAATGACACTGTCGTGGGAATGAACTTTGAACTAAGGATTCAGGGTCCTCTCTATGAAAGTTCAAGACAGATGCAGAATATAAATATTGATATAAGCCTTAGAAGAGATGTTCTAAGGGAATCTGAAAATAAGTAC
>JAKBQK010000323.1 GCA_021835265.1 Thermoplasmata archaeon | reverse complement strand
AACATATCACTATTATCAAATGATACTGTTTCCATCCTTGGGATTGGATACTTCTCTTATGATATCTATAACAGCTCAGCAATATTTGCACACAGCTCTATTGCGGTTGATATGAATGCTCAATATCTATATGATAACGTACTGAACCCAGGGCATGATTTCATTTATGCGGTAAATTCGACGATCTATATGCTTGGCTCCAGAGCCGCTGGAATACCAGGAAATGAGTCATACCATCTTAACAATAATTCAACGATACTATTCTTCGCTAATGTGAACGTGAATGCATCCACTGGATCTTACCAGGACTCTAACTTTCCCTTGTATGTAGATCCGATCACTTGCTCAACCTATGCCCTAAAAGTCAATGCTTTTGTGAATTCAGCCCTTAATGAAGTAAATGTAAACAAAGGTGAAATAAACAACCATTCCTATTCATATTATCTTCTCTCAGATTTTACAAAAGGATCCAACGAAACTTACACTGGAAACTATGTTTTTGCTATTTACAATTTTACCCACGAAATTGCGCTCCCGCAATACAACTATTCTGCGATGAATAATATCAATGAAACATTTCATACAGATCTACCTATTTTAGTTGCAAACCTTAGAACGCATTCCCTTACAATGGGTACAGCAAATAGCATTTGCCTGAATATATCACTTATAGGTTGTGTCAGCATGGATTTATTGCTCGTGACCAATATTAACCTTGGAAATGGCAAACTTTTGAAAGTTCTTAACGAAACTGAGAATGTTAACGCTCCTTCAATTGATGTAATAGCGAATAATGTAGAGATACCATATCTTAATGAAAGCGGACTAACAATAATCGTTCACTTTTCAGCAAAGGATCCTACATACGCTGGGAAGAACCTTACCTTCCTTTTTGCAATTCCATTAATTCAGAACGTGATGCTAAACACAAGTTCATCTTACGTCTGGCTAAGGGATCAGAGTCAGATTCGATTATCTGTCAATTATTCGCTGCAGCCTGGGCCTTTTGACTTTTCAGTGTCAGAAAATGCAACAATAAGTACTCTTGATGGCCAGATAGGTGCAGAAAGAACATACAATGTGAACACGGCCAACGAGCGAGGAACCTTTCAAATAATATTCAACTTGACTTCCATGGCAGAAAGTGTCTCCATTTTTGTAATTGTGTACAATGGCTCACTGCTCTTGACAAATGCAACTGACACAATGCATTCCGGAATAAAGGGAAATGCTTCATACTATCCAAATTCCACGGTAAATGTTATCGAGACAGGCCTTCCTCAAGGAACGTCTTGGTCAATAATAGTAGGAAATGAATCATATTCATCAATTCAATCCACCCTTGTTATGTATATTCCCAATGGAATATATAATTACAGCATAGTTCAAGTACCGGGTTATATGAGCAACCTGTCAAATGGAATAGTTGCAGCCGTATATAAGGAAGAATATCTCAACATATCTTTTTCGATATACAAATATGCAATTGTAATAGATGAAACTGGATTGCCTGATAATTATTCATGGTCTGTTCTTATCGGGAATCAAAATATATCCGTTAATGCCAACAGCACGATCCTCTATTTGTCTAACGGTACGTATAACTTCAGTGTAAAATCTCCTGGCTTTGAAAGCCAAAATGTAAGCTATGCAGTTTCTGTAGCTGGGTCTAATATTTCACTGCACGTTGCGTTTGTTCTAATCACGCACTATTCACTTTTGTCAACCATTTTCAAGGAGGTTTACAATTCGCCATTTTCGTACATAGGTGTACTATCTATTGCCGTAGTTTACCTAAGATTTTATCGGGGAAGCATAAGGGTATGTTCTGCATGTCTTACTGCGATTCCAAGAGGAAGAAGGAAATGCATGAACTGTAATACCACGAAGAAGTAGTTTAAAACAAACGATATTCATCGAATGGATCACGGGATGCACCGCTTTATCTTATTCCGTAGCGAAGAGTGATAGGTAAATAGTACCCTTCTGAAAAGTACATAAAAGACCTTAATTAAATCGACAAATGTTTTAACGTATTGGAATCCTAGCAATATATTCCACTGCAAAATTACATATCTTCCACAAGCATGTCTTCGCTGGAGTATGAGAGGTATTATATTGCATGGAGGGTCGGGAACGCGTTTACGCCCGCTTACTTATACGGATGTCAAACAGCTTCTTCCTGTTGCAGGAAAACCAGTTAGCGAATACGCGTTGTTGAACCTCATTGAGCTTGGGATCAAAGACATAAACATTATAGTTGGGGACGTTGGGCAGAGCGAGGTGAGAGAGTATTATTCTGATGGATCAAAGTGGAATGTCAACATAACTTATACATTTCAGGAAAAACCTTTGGGAATTGCACATGCAATTGGCCTAACCAAAGACTTCGTCGGCAACGATGACTTCGTCGTGGTGTTGGGAGACAATTACTTTCAGAACGGGCTGTCAACTCTGAATCAGGAATTTAGAAAATCCCGCGCAGACGCGCTTGTGGCATTAACCCAAGTCGATAATCCTACACAGTTTGGAATTGCAACTGTAGATGAGGGCAGAATCGTGAAGATGGAAGAAAAACCCAAGAATCCGGTATCAAACCTGGCAGTGACAGGAGCTTATTTTCTTAGAACAAGTATATTTTCAATCATAAAGGAGCTCAAGCCATCTTGGAGGAATGAATTGGAAATAACAGAGGCATTCCAGATGATGCTGAATAAAGGGATGAGGATTGGCTATGCCCTTATCGAGGGGTGGTGGAAAGACACAGGAACGGTCGAAGAGTTTCTTGACTGCAATAGGATGGTTCTTGAAAAAATCGAGGACGGTGCTTCAAAGCCAATCGATACGGGAACCATACAAGGCAAACTGAAAATAGGAGATAACGTGCAGATAAAGGGTAGCACCAGAATTCTTGGACCGTGTTACATTGGCTCGGACACAACTCTGGAAAATACATATGTGGGTCCGTATACAAGTATCGGTTCAAACTGCATGTTGAGGAACGTTGAAGTTGGAAATTCAGTCATAATGGATTCGAGTAGCCTGGATGTAGCAGAAGCTATACGTATTTCTGATAGCCTCATCGGACCAAATACTAAAATCTTAACTTCAAAGTCAAAGCCCAAAGCTTTCAAATTAGTTCTAGGACGTGATTCAAAGATTGAACTATGAATCTGGTCGAGGTATATTGATCCTTGGTTCAGGTGGGCAACTAGGAACTGAATTGCATAGATTATACCCTGAGGCAATCTGCTACGATCATTCGATAGGCAGCAACAACTACCTTGATCTCCAGGATAACAAGAAACTGGAGCAAGTAATCTTGTCATCCAAGTGCAAGTGGATCATTAATGCGGCGGCCTTTACCAATGTTGATGCCTGTGAAATGAACAATGAGATGGCATATCGCGTAAACGGTCTTGCAGTGAACAGCATAGTCAAGGCTGCACGTAAGATTGGTTCCAGCGTATTGCACGTTTCAACAGATTATATCTTTGATGGCAGAAAAGGCCTATACAAGGAGTTGGATATACCGAAGCCGCTCAATTTTTACGGTATCTCAAAGCTTGTTGGCGAAGCCTTCGCAATGGGGTTCGAAGAATCGCTTATTATACGGACATCTGGAGTGTATGGCTCAAAGAATAACTTCCCCAATTTTGCCTACATACAGATGAGGAGTGGAAAACAGCTTAATGTGCTAGATGGGTATTATTCACCTATCCATGCAAAGAACCTTGCAATAGCTATCAAGAAACTAATTGAAGATGATAGGAAAGGCATCCTTAACGTAGCTGGCACGAGAATCTCCCGGATTGAACTGGCGCTAGAAATTGCGAGCAAATATAACCTTGATAAAAGCCTGATTAGTAGGGTAGAAAAAATTGAATCCATGCATGCGAGCCGACCATTTGATAGCTCTTTGGATATATCAATCGCAAAAAAAGTCCTGGACTTTGACTTTTATTCCATTCAATCTAACATGAAATCATTCGACATCACAATCAGCAAATCTTAGAAACATGGGAGATATTTCATAAACATTGAAGACATAACACAAATATGCCTTTCACGTTTACTCAGGTTCCGCTGAATGGAGTGCTAAAGATCGAATCGAGAGTCTTCACCGATGACAGGGGCTATTTCATGGAGTCTTTCAAATCGAGCGACTTTAAGAAGGCCGGAATTGACCTTAGTTTCTCTCAGGACAACCATTCCTTTTCGAAGAGGGGTGTTATAAGGGGTCTCCATTTTCAGAGATCTCCCAATCAGCAGGGTAAACTGGTTTCAGTTTTCTCAGGAAAGATATTCGATGTGGCAGTTGATCTCAGACCGGATTCAAAAACATACTCGAAGTGGTTTGGGATAATTCTTAGTGAAGAAAACGGTACCATGCTATGGATACCTCCAGGTTTTGCCCATGGTTTCCAGGCGCTTCAGGAATCGCATGTTTATTACAAAGCGACCGCTGAATTCAGCCAGAAAGATGATGCAGGGATAAGATGGGATGATCCCACTATTGATGTTAAGTGGCCTCAAGAAAAACCAGTCGTCTCCGAGAAGGATGCCAACCTGCCCCTATTAAGCGAAGTTGAAGGGAAAGGAGGTGTTTGACATTAGGCTCATGGTAACAGGCGGCTTAGGTTTCATCGGCTCAAATTTCATCAACTACTGGCTCAAAAATCATCCGGGTGATTACATTCTGAACGTGGATAAATGCACTTATGCTGCCAATTTTGACAATATAGACTGGCATCTTTCCCAGAAAGATTATGAATTTGTTAAGGAAGACATATGCAATGAAGAAAGGATGTTACAACTGTCTAAAGACGTAGATATAATAGTTAACTTTGCGGCAGAGTCCCATGTGGATAATTCTATTTCAGATGCAAGCGCATTTCTGAGAAGTAATTATTTTGGTGTCTATTCGTTGCTTGAAGCTGCCCGGCACAATAACATCAGGATCCACCAGGTCTCAACCGATGAAGTATTCGGCTCGCTTACGAATGAAAGCGAGGAAAGCTTCAATGAGAATACCAGGTATGATCCAAAAAACCCTTATTCTGCAACCAAGGCGGCTGCAGATCATCTGGTGAGGGCGTATGTCAATACTTATGGAATAAAAGCAACTATATCTAATTGCAGCAACAATTTTGGTCCTAACCAGCATGAAGAGAAGCTTATACCTAAAACTATCTCTTTGGCGCTTAAGCGAAAGAAGATCCCAATCTATGGGACAGGTAAAAATATCCGGGACTGGATATATGTCGAAGATCATTGTTCGGGGATAGAGGCGGTTATTACTCGCGGACGTTTGGGAGAATCTTATCTGATAGGTGCCAGGAATGAGAGAACAAATATTGAGGTTGTTAAACTCATTTTAGATCATCTTAACCTAAGCAAAGATCAGATAGAATTCGTTGAGGACAGGAAGGGACATGATTATAGATATTCCATTGATCCATCGAAGATCGAGAATGAATTGAAATGGAAGCCTGCTTATGGATTTGGCGAAGCTTTGTCCTTGACTATTGAGTTTTATAAAAACAGGTTGAAATTGCTAAACAGAGGCTGAGATGGAGCGTTGGTTCTAGAGGAGGAATCTAAAATAATACAGAAAATGCCTATCGTTTTGAAACCGTGTTGGTTTTGAATAAAATGATTCATCAGTTTCATGACTAGCGATAATTCATTTATAAAGTGGTGAAATGCAAGGAGCCAAAACCTACTTATCAATCCCAATTATTACAGAGAAATCTAAGATGCAATTTCTAAAAGACCTAAGGAAAAGCTATTATGTCTTTAGGAGTGTTACTAAAGGATTTGGCACTAGTCAAGCTCTTTCCATATGGAGAGAAAACGGGCTAAGAAAAATTAACCTGTCATTCAAGGATGGGACGGAGTGTTCGAATGTTCCACTCGGTGCAGCATGGTCGCTGATAAGTTATTATTACTGGTCCCATAAATTCCAATCATACAATATTCAAGACTTAAAAGACTTAAAAGAGATTGGCCTATCTATATATAAAAGAATAGAGGAGACGTATGATCAGTGGCCAAAATCTGGCTGGGGCATGCAGGGCACTCATGGGATACTTTACGCTGTAATGAGGAAATTTAAGCCGGAAAGCATACTTGAAACTGGAATTGCAAATGGTTTTTCTGCAACTATCATTCTATCGGCTATAAAAAAGAACGGAAAGGGTGTCCTGACAAGTATAGATGTATCTGATATCTTTGAATATAATGGTAAAAGGCAAAAAGTTGGCTGGCTTGTTCCAGATGATCTTGTCTCTTCATGGGAAACGAAAATTGGGAAGTCAAGTGATATTTTACCTAAACTTGGTTTCGAGTTAGATGCATTCTATCATGATTCCGAACATAGTGAGCAAAACATGCTTTTTGAATTTGAGTGGGCGGATAAACACTTGAAATCGAAAGGCCTTCTGATTTCGGATGACATTGATTTAAATGACGCTTGGTCAAACTTCATGAAAAACCATCGCTCATACAACCAAATTGTGAAAAGTGTGTCTACTGGAGTCTCACAAAAGGAATAGGATAACACATGTGTAAAAGAAACATTAACCAGTTTCTTTTCTGCATTACTGCAAACAAACACTTATTTTTGGATATTACTGTTTATCCCCACAATTCTTTACAAAAAAACATAATATTATATTACTATACCCAATCATAAATCATTGCATCCCACTGTATCTGTTATTATAACTGTATACGACAGAAAAGAATTTGTTATTGAAGCAGTCAAGTCGGTGATTAACCAGACTACTAAGAGAGAAGAATACGAGATTATTGTGGTAAAGAATTATGTGGATGAAAAAATAGACAGCTTTCTTTTGGAAAATAAAGTAGAGGTCCTTATTTCTGAGGAGCAAATAGTACTTTTTACTCTGGAGGCTTTAATAAAAGCAAAGGGCGATATCATTTCATTCCTGGAAGATGATGACAAGTTTCTACCCAACAAGATAGAGGAAGTGATGAAGATTTTTCATGATAATCCCAGGGTTGCCTATCTGCATAACAATTTCTACGAAGCCACAAGAAAAGGTGGGATTAGAAAAAAAAGCCTCATTAGCCAGGCTCGGCGTGATTACCTCTTAAATACTAGCAAACTAACCCAAAGAAGGAGGTCGCCCTTATTGCATTACTATGCATTTTATAATGCGAGTTCAATTTCTGTCCGAAAAGATGTACTTTTAAAGCTGATGGAAGAACACCCAGATTTAATACGGGGACCTCCTGATATTTACCTTCTTCTCCTTTTTTGTTTCTCTCGCTACGATATTATGTTTTCCTCTCTTTATCTTACTGAGTTAAGAGTTCATTCGGATAGTTGGACATTTACTGCCAGTGATCCAGATCAGTTAAGTATTAACGTCCTTGCCAACGAAGAAAGGATTTACCAATCTTTTAATCAAAAATATAAGGGAAGTTTTGCGTATCCATTGCTGAGGGCTCAGACTCTAGAAATAGTTTTTCGAAAATATTTGTTAGATTCTTCAGCGAATAGACCAAAGATCGACGATCTGCTTCAATTCTCCTATTACTCATTCAAAAGAGGTAATCGATTGTATTTGCTTATAGTTCTATTAAGATATTTTGGTTTAGTTTCACAAAAGAAATTAAATGAGATTTCTGCCTTCAGAAAGAAAATGAGGGTTAACGGCTAGATATGATTCTAGCTTTTAAATTTGGATACGCTTTGAATGCCGTGCCTATTTTACATGGTAACCTTCTGATTTCTGGCTTAACTATTTATTAAAAGAAACGTTAGATAACCCATAATTGAAAAACTTAAGTCAAGAAAGAGGAAAAATATTTTTGCTGACAGATACCTCCCCTTTTAGGCGTTCTTAAAAGAAAATAAGTTATAAGAGAATGATAAGATACTGTTGAAAGACAGAACCAAAATGGGTGGAATATGATAAAAGTCTCGCTTATATACCCAGAATCAAGAGTGGTAACTGGTTATGGTAATTATGCCAATAGGCTAATCAGAGGTTTGTCTGGAATTTCAGAAATTGAACTAGAAAAATTAGCGGTTAAGAAGAGAGAAATCAGCCTTATGGGTAAACCGTTCTTTGGATCCATTAGCCAGATACTTGGCACCAAAACGATACATCCGTCTGGTGATGTTGTACATTCTCTGACACCTGGCGTAGTTAACAAGAAAACTAACGTTGTAACTATACATGACATCGTACCCTTAATAATGAAAAAAGAGTTCGCAAACAGTCATTACCGTAGAATGGGTTACAAAAAGATGTTTGACTCTATTCTTGGTGTAAAGGTTTTAATTGTGTTTACAAAAATTGCCAAGATAGAATTACAGGACAAATTTTCTCTTGACGATAATATGGTATCTGTTGTTCCACAGTCTGTAGATCATGAAGTATTTTATCGCGAACCTGATAAAAACATAAAAAAAGAAGACAAGAAATTGATTATCGCCGTTGGGGATCTTAATCCACGGAAAAGGTTAGATATACTTTTTCAGGCGGTCAAAGGAAGGAATGATTTGGAAGTCGTTCATCTTGGACCTGTTAACTCGTGGTCTGCCCAAAGAATGAAGCTTCTAGAGCTTATTAAGGATCAACCAAATGTAAAAATGCTTGGACAGGTTGATAATAATACACTTCGGCGTTATTATTCCTCAGCCGATCTATTGGTTCATCTCTCAGAAGCAGAAGGTTTCGCATCGCCGACCGTTGAGGCTATGGCCTGCGGAACCAATGTTTTGGTAAACGATCTACCGTTGTTTCATGAGACCTTAAATTCAATGGCAACTTTCACTTCACTTGAACCGGAAACAGTGATAGCCTCAATTGACGCTGCGCTGAATAACAAGAGATCCCCGGAAGACCTAATGGCATTCACGCTGAGGTATTCCATAGCGCAAATGGGCAGAAACACTCTGGAAGTTTATAAAAAATCTATGACAGGAAAGTAATTCATTGTCAGGAATATTTTTTAAACTCTTTCAATGACCGCTTATAGAAGCTTTTTCTCATAACGCCTGGGAAAAGTTTTCTGAGCATATCAAATAACGCCCATTTTGAGATTGACCCAAATCCTTTAACAATAGATAAAAAAGAATATTTGATCAAAGATGAACCTGTGATTTTATAGATACGCTCATCGCTAAAAAAATACGCTAGGAGCTTACCATGAATAATCTCCCAGTCATTCAAATATTTAGCTTCGACCGTGGTGATCGTTCCTGATGCATCATTCAGACTCTTGAGACTGCGTATATAGAATACTTCCCTTGCTTTTAAAAAATCATCAATATTTGTAATGCGGGTCGTAAGGCTTTCATGAATCCTATATCTTGTGAGCAAACGGGAATCAAAAAAAAGAATGCCTCCTGCCTCAACACATATCAGAAACATCAATTTATCGAGGGATGTCGTTTTACCTCGAATGAATTTTGAATTACGCTTAAGAATGGAGGATCTGCAAGAAATTGCACTCATATACCAATCTAATTTATATTTCATTACCATCTTCATTTTTGAAGGAGTTAATTTATCCACTATCTCAGTACGTGGGACATTTCTTGACAGCCCGTCTGTATGCTCCTTTCCATACTCGTCTATGACCTGTATGGAAGAATGGTGATAAATCACACGATGATCCATGAATACCTCCTTCAAAGCTAGTATCTTATTCTTGTCAAACTGATCGTCATCGTCAAGAAATGAGATAACTTCGCCATTGCTGTTATCGATTCCGATTGCAAGTTTTGCGCCAAAAGACTCTTCATTAGTATATATCGTTTTTACACCTTCTCTCTCCAGAAAAGAATCGATATTTTCATCAGTGAAGTTCTTCACGATGATGATTTCATATTCTGTCCTGTCCAGACTCTGCTGCAAAACTGATTTAACAGCCTCGAGGATATATTGCTTCCTATTGTGTGCAGTAATAACCACAGAGACAAAAGGGTGCATTTGACTAAATCCGTAAGAGTGGTATAATCCTTTCAGGTCTTGTCTTTTGATTCTTTCAGGGAGTGGTACACTTTCCTGATACCTTCTTCAATTGGAAGAGGATTTTCTAAAATTGATTCCTTGGCATACAACTCTTTGGCCTCCTGAACTACGTAAGGCCTCTTTATGGTTTTCAATTTTTTGCCAGAAACTTTTTCCACCAACGAGATAAGATTTTTCACGCTTGTTCCAAGGCCTGTTCCAACTTCATATGTACCTTCTTTAATTTCTCCCGATACTATTCGACTTACAAGTTTCGCAACATCAGTTACATGAGTGTAATCACGCACATGATCACCATTTCCATAAATAGTTATATCAGTGCCTTCAGCCGCTGCTTTGCAAAACAGATAAAGGGCGCCCTTCCCACTATCCTCCCCGTAAATGTTGTAAAGCTTAAGAATAAATGACTTGACGCCAAACAGTTTCCCATAAAGCTGTATCCATTCTACAGCCTGTTTTTTTGCTAAAGAATATGGATTCGTCGGTTCTTCGATTGACCCGGAAGTTGGGAACACTATTGCTGAGCCATCTTTTCTGGCTTTTTCCAGCATCCTCATTGTAAAGTCAAGTCCATCCACAAAATACTCATATGGTTTTTCCAATGAGTTACGAATAAGAGTTCTAGCTCCGAAGTGAATGATAAAGTCATATCTGTCGTTTTTTAAAACGTCTCCAATATCTATACCATCAACATCATAGCCTTCCTTATTGAGTAATGAGTAAATATGCCTCCCGATAAACCCTTTATATCCTGTAACAAGAACTTTCATTGTTTTTCGCTTCTTTATTTTGGTTCGCTATTATTATGTGGATTAATTTCTTTGCTCTCAGGATCCGGTCTTGATAATAGGTATCCATAAATGGCAAGTGAATTCGTTTACTAAGTAGCAAAGGAAATGCATAGAGTTTCAGAAATTGAAAAATATTCCATCTTGTATGAACAACTAAAGGATATCTTGGGATTGTGCCTACCAAGTCTTTAATTAGTTTTATCTATCAAGAGATTTGGATTACATGCCAATTCAACATTAATAATCGCAGATAAGTCAGAAATAGTGTGGACCAGACTTTGTGCCTTGAATCATATGAACATTTCAGATATTACTTTTCGCTGTTTGGATAAAATCGTAAAGATATTTGCAAGATGCTGGGCATTTTTAATTCTGCTGATCTTATTTCGAGCAAAATTATAGACTGCTGCAAGTTGTGATACAGTACAGAATATTTGGGCAAAATTAGGCGTTTTCTTACTATACGAGATGAAGTTTGTGAATTTAAACCAGAATTTTGTCTATTCAGTATACAGTTTAAATTGTGTCATTTTTCTGCTTCAAGTGTTCCGTGATTTGATAGATCAACACGTATTGCGTTGTGTTTATAAATCCTAATATTACTGAAACCATAGCTTTTCAGTTTATTAGTCAGATACTCCAATGTTTTTTCTTTCGACTTAAAAAGATAAGGCGAATACTCAATCCTGACCTTCTGGAAATTCTTGATAGAACTATCCTCAATCAAGTAATACTCAGAACCTTTTATATCTAAATCTAGCAGGTATGGATCTAAAATATCAAATTCCCTTAAAATTCCAGCAATACTTTTTGACTTCACTCTAATAGTTTT
Organism: Thermoplasmata archaeon; assembly: GCA_021835265.1. Next base: position 3,140 of record JAKBQK010000323.1, on the reverse strand, counting down.
ATTTTTTTTACTTGCATAAATAGAGGAACCAGCCGGATCATCTGAGTTCACGGTAAACTCTATTTCTTCGTCCTTACCGATAGCATAGTTCTTTATGATAATGTTTTTTGAGAGTTCAGGATTTAAGCTAAGATTTTTTAGTGCCAGAGCATAAGATTCTGGATCGGGTTCGAATCCGTACACTTTTGCTCCGTATTTTGAGTAGAAAAGGGGTGTATCACCAATGTAAGCACCCGCGGTGACAACTATTTTGTTATTCAGGTTAAATCCTGAGAAATGCACTTGATAAAGGAATGTTTCACCCAAGAGGCCAGCTTTATGTATGTTGAATTTTATTCCCTGGTGCGTCTCTACAACTTGATTCACAGGATCTAATTTCCATTGACCTTCCTTGTCGCCGAATCTAATTCCGTTTCGTAGGGCAAATACAATAATGGCAATTAAGTCTTGCTTGTTTTCTTTGTTATATGATACTTGGTATCCATTGCTTAACTTTACTACCCCTTTGCTTTTAGCAAAAAATGCCAGAGCATTTTTTATAGTATACCTATCACCCTCTAAGGTTGGCTTCCTTAATTCCAATATAGTTTTTAACCTAGCTCTAAGTTTATGCATCATCTAAATTCTTCAAGCGCATAGCCTATAATAAATTGATTGTGGAGCTTCACTCTTTTGACTAAACATAAGCTCCTCTGTTCCACTTTTGTGAGTGCGCATGCTTAAGTGCTATTGTATTGCCTTTACTACAGAATTCTTGTATTTTTTGTCGATGAAAAGCCAGGGATTTTCTCAGGATTTAGGATATTCATTTTGCTGAGGAGATTTAGTGCAGGTTCTGACTCATACCAGATCATAACCGTTCAAGGTTCAAGATAGAAGGTTGCGACCTTCAGTTGCTAGAAAGTGCGGGTTGCCTCTGACATTGTGATTCGGGTTTTCTTTTCGATAAGCATTGAAAGGAGAAAACTTATGGCATATACAGTCGCATGCGTTTTAGTTCTTTTATGTTTCCTGTGATTTACTGGCTTGATCTAAAGAAACGGTTTGTTTCAATAAATCATCTGTCGATCTTATACTTTTCCTTGTATGCTGATACAACTTCATTCCCGGAGATAGGTATTAGTAACGATGAGAAATTTTCCTTCAGACTTTTTCAGTTTATCGATCCTCTTTTTGTTCAGTGATTCGTTGTTTTCTGACAACTTCACAAGGGATTTTAGTTCTCATAACGATTTCTTTGGTTCTCCCTGATCAGGGATTGTTGACATTTTTTACCACCGTATCGATCCAATTTTCAAGATCCTTCATGTCGAGTTCTTAATTCACAGGTTTTATGCGGCGATACTTCTCTTCTTTCCAGACGGTTTCATCTGCTCTTACATTTAATCCTATTTCATCAAGTCGCTTACGCTTATTGTAACCATCTTTTTGGTTAGATAATTCATTGCCTGTCCGCCAGTGAAATCCGTTTCCAGGCGTACGTTACTGTAAAGTTGATCCAGTCTATATTCTGGATCCAGTCTATATTCTGCCTTAACATACTGGTTCCAGTTGAAGAAATCCAGAAAGCCATAAAATCCTTTGGTATTATGTTCCATAAAGCTTAGTAGCTGTAACTGCCAATAGACAGGTTTAATCCACCCAGAAAATTACGGTTATGGTCTCGGAGAAGGATAAACCATTGTTGAAAATAAGTGTGGTTATAGCCGCGTACAATCGAAAGAAGTTCTTATTGACTGCAGTCAACTCAGTCCTTAATCAGACACTTGAAGCCGAAAACTACGAGGTTATAGTTATTAAGAACTTTAAAGATGATGAAATAGACATGAAGCTTGGACAGTTGCGGGTCATGCCTATTTTAGTCGAAGAACCTGTGTCCGCACTCGAATTGATTCAACTTGGAATTTCAGCCTCCAAAAATGAAATAGTCGCTTTTCTCGACGACGATGATCAATTCGAGAAAGAAAAATTGGAAACGGTCTTTAAGGCTTTTAATCAAGTGGAAAGTCTTGTTTATTATCATTGTGGGTTCAAACAAGTAGATGAAATGGGAAATTTAATCAATAACAGTAAATTCGACCTCGGGAAATTGCCAAATCACCCTTTAATCGTTGAGCCCCCATCATATGGTGACGAAGTTGTTTACTATGACGCTGGATTTAATATGAGTTCAATATGCATCCTTAAAAAAGCGATTGAGCAAGACCGCTTCAAGAAGCTAAAGGTAAACCCTGATCTCTTTATGCTTTTCTCAGCAATGAAACATGGAGGTAAACTTATGATTGACAATAAGATTTTAACTATAAGGTGCGTTCATCAGTCAAACTTTTCATTAAATCTTGGAAATCGAAGGGAATCCTATGTTAGACAATATTCTGAAACCTACTATCAAATAATGGACATGATCAAGGACAGGAATGGTTTAGCAAAGTTGTTGAGAATTTTTATGGGTTGGTCCATACTTAGAGTGCATGGAATTAGTGCAAATGACAAGAACCTACTCTGGTCTGATCTCCTAATCCTCTGGAGGGATCGTGTGCCTTATCTTCTAAAACGGCAACCAGCTAAAGCTCCTTTCGCCTTATTAACATCGCTGGCTATTCTTTTGAAAATTATAAATGCAAAATTAGGAAGTATTGTTTTCAACAAGTTTGACTTTTAGACTTTGGTTTTTATGAAGCTACAGATAAGAATTTTCAAGCTTTATTTTAGATAATGCAGAGTAACTTTCAATTCTCCAACATCGCCACGCTTAAATCTGTTTATTAAATTTTTACAGATAATACAAACAGTCTCTAAATCTAACTTCAAACCTTTCTTTTACGATACAAAAATACAAAGCAAGCATAGACACACAGGGCTGTGAATGCTGCGAACGTTAGGTAGAACAAGGATGTATCAAATCCAGTTATGATGGATTGTATATTGGTGCTTATAACATGCTTAGCAGTACAAGTTTTGTTATAACTAAGGGTAAAATTCATTTTTGAAGACGGGACAATAAGTGTGCCATGAGGGTTTGAATTGCCATAAGAGATATTCACGGGGGAAGTTGTGACATGAACTGATCCAAAGGTAAAGAAATACGTCCCGGCAAGAATAGATGCAATAATGGTATTCGTATAGGAAGTATAGTTTGC
>JAKBQK010000142.1 GCA_021835265.1 Thermoplasmata archaeon | reverse complement strand
CACAAGTTTTCTCTACCGTCTGGGATAAAAACAAACCTGTTAAAGCTTAAAATATATCCAATAAATAAGCCCTTAATACATAAGGAGCTTGAAAATTTAAAAGAGCCATTGGGAAACTAAAGAGGTTTAATAAGACAGAAGAAATATATTTTAATCCTTAAATTATCATTTTTTACATAACATGTCAAGACCTATCTCAAGTTTTTCTACAACTTCCATTGACTTTTTTTGGGATTTCACTCTTAATCTTCCACTGATGTTTGAAAATGTCTTGGAATTGAGCAGATACATTTCAAATAATACAAGGACGATAGAATTCAAGATATCTGATATTACAATTTCAAGGAATGATACTATAGATGTGCAGAACAAGATCAAGTCAATTGATCCAGAAATAAGGAAAGCCTTGAAGATAAATAATTCCACATTGTGGTATCAGCAAAAGAAGATTAAACAGGGTAAGATCATTAAGATGTATAATAAAACAAAGGGGAGAATGAATGCCTCAAACGGTAAAACAAACGATTAGGCAACCATTTGGTTATTTGATAGAGGATTTATTAAGAGATTTTTTTCATTTTCATGGCATATTTTGTATAGGCAAGACAACACCAAATATATATGAAATTCAAGAATTAAAAAATACACATGTAGTGAATCTTCTGTTGAAATTCTACGATTTAATAACCAAAATCGATGATGTAAAACTCAAAGATGCACTTGGATTCAACCTACCTGAGCAGATTGAGAAATTAAGGAAAGATAGTTACAATGTTGAATACAATAGTGATAGCCGAAAAAAAATTAACAAGGATTACTCAATAGGAAAATCTGATTATATAAAACTTCGAAAAACGTTTGGATTCGTTTATAGCAATAAGATTGAACTATTGAGAATAGAACAAAATAAACTAATCATTAGTGAGGTTAAAAGCCAATTTGGTCCTCACCCGGACTATAAAATAGAATTGGAATCAGATCAACTTGATATTTTTACTAAGCTAACTAATGTGGGAATAAATGCATCGCTATTGTATTGCATAGCTTTCCCAAAACCTCGCTTCGTAGAGATACCATTTAAGCAATTATATGAAAAATTTGAAGATTTTGCTGATTGGAATGGCAAGGAATTCACTGAGAGAGGACGGATAAGAATTCGAATTCCTTTAGAATATAGGAATATAGATATATACAGAGAAATAGACGAGGAACTCTATCACTTTTATGACGAAAAATCTATTATAAAAGAAATATTGGATCGTTACCCCGGTGAGTTCAAAAGATTGGAGAAATTACTTAACTGAATCTTTGTGCTTATCCGCTATCTCTATTGCCCTTTACATTAATATTTATTTTCACTTTTTGATAAAATATCTAAAATACATGAAAACAACTTCAATGGATATTCTAACAGAATTGCTGTATCTCTGATAACGATAACGAACCCTTCAATCCTTAATCGTTTTAAGAAAATGAATTCTGGTAAACAGTATGAGAAACAGATTAAGCCATTCAATTTCATGCTGATTGGTTCAGAAATAAACCATGTGATTCCATGCTTACCTTATTCTAAGAATATATCGGGAATTGAATACATGCCATTTACAGATTATAAATCGAGTTTAAAATCCGATGCTTTACCATTTCCCATTACAGCTTATTGGCATACCTTAGAGGATGTCCTGACTTCTTACGTGAGGCACAACGATAAAAAATTCGATTATGACAATGAGGGAATAGCCCATAGACAACATATTATTGCTGATAGGATAAGGTACATCGGGAAAGAAACCAACAACCTTGATGAAACTAATATTACCGGTCTCAATGAGGATTCATACCTTGAGTATGAGAACTTCATGAAATTCTATGACTGGATTTTAGCGTTGAAACCTAAGGACGTGAGGGATGAGGGAATATCGGAAAGAGGACTGAGAAATGTTAAACAGAAATTCGCAATGGAATCGGATTGAAGAATAGATCAAAGATTGCCAGAATACTTTTTAAAAAATACTTGAATTTGAATAAAGGCACTTAAATTTTAGGATTGAGATATAATAAAACAGCACGTTTTTTGGTCTTGTCTATATCCCCAATTATGAAAATGGGGCTGCCCGGATTTGGACCGGAGTCTCAGGCTCCCAAAGCCCGTAGGATACCAAGCTACCCCACAGCCCCATCAAACGCCATAGAGTAAGAAGCAATAAAAATTTAACCATTTATTGGCAGGAATTGATTCACCGGATAGAATTTAATTTCCATATCTGTGAAATTCGAGATTTCTATAACTCTTTTAATCGGTTTTGTATATGGGAATATGCCTGAGAAGACCGATCTCACATTCAAGTTTCTTGTGGTTTCAAGGGCATCAAGAAGCATTGCGTTGAGTTTCTCCGCAATATCCTATCCGCTTTACCTTTTTGTTCTGGGATACAACATAGTAACCATTGGGTTCTTTGCATTCTTTCTCATTCTTTTTACAGTGTTTCAAACCATCATGATGGGGATCATCGGGGACAGATTTGGATACAGATATTCTTTGCTTATTTCCGAACTGTTCCCGATTTTTTCCATGCTTACCCTGTTTCTCACAACCCAGCCACTGTTTATAGAACTTACAGTTATTGGCGGAATTGGAGGAGGTCCTGGAGCCATCAGAGGGGCGTTTTCCCCGGGAACAACAGCCTTAATTGGCAATAACTGGCCTGATACCAGTGAAAGGGTAAAGAAGATCAGTGTTATAACAACAATTGGAAGCCTGTTCTCTGTATTTGGTGGCGGTCTTGTCATAGGTCAGGGATTCCTTGCCCATTCAGTTGGGGACATTTACTCTTACAAGCTTCTTTTTGGGATTTGTGCACTCCTTATGATCGTTTCACTGATATCCCTCATATTTGTCTCTGAAAGAAAACGTGAGAT
>JAKBQK010000292.1 GCA_021835265.1 Thermoplasmata archaeon | reverse complement strand
CTATGTATTGCTGTCCTTCTGATGTAGAAAGAAAACGATTAGCAAGTGATAAAATAAAATCATTAAAATTTAGAAATAATAGTATAAACGTCTCATTTCTCCAAGAGGGATTCTCCTCACCTGATACAATAAGAGAATGTGTTACATATTGGACTAAAACGAATCCGAATTCTTTTATACATCTGGAAGGACAGCAATACATAGCTAGAAACGCCGAAAAACTTAGGCGCGTATTGAAAAAAATGGATGCTGATCTAGACCTAAATAGAGGCACAAAATTAAAGATTCAATTATCTGAAGATGAACGGAATTATTTCATAGAATTATGGATGTTATTACTTATAAAAAATGAGGTAGAAAAAAGAAAGGGGGAGAGAGAGTCTTCTGGCTTTTCAGTAGCCACAATAGGATTGGACGAAGGTAATTTAACCTCTATAACAAGGAAATCACTTGAGACTATGTGGAATGCGTTTTCAACCTTGGAGGGAAAATCTGAGGAAGAGAAAGAGCAAATTATCAATGATATTAGTGAAAATATATCAGCTTCCGCGAAAAGTTTTTCTGGCATTAATGCACGGGATCCTTATATTGAAGCTTTTAAGAACGTTTTCCTTATTGATAAGACCGAAAACACAGAAATTTCCTTTAACCGGGAGGATAAGTGTATCCAATGCGGGATGAGAGGAAAAGAAAGCTTTGAGGATTCCAGAGTATTTGGAATAAAAGCAACCAGTGGTTCTGGTATAAAGCTCTCCTCACTTAACGATTCGCAGAAATTTAAAGGGAAAATCTGCGACCTCTGTATAGAAGAAAATTATCTTAGAAAAAACAAATATGGGCAGGTCTCTGGATCATGGGTATTCCAAATCAATCCGTTTAAGGCATTACCAGATTTTGATTATTCACGGATATTGGATGGTGAATTCATCTACGATGAGAATGGGACAATGAAAATCAAAATTGGCCAGGCAACACACTCACTTATTGGGAACTCCCATATTATAACATTTATAGAGAAAACATCATTAGGTGGTAGTTCAAAGGTAGATAAGAGCAGATCTCTCTTAAAAACTTTCGACATTTTAAAAACCTCACTTAAATTGATAAACAAGTTTGGAATAAAAATTGCAATTTCTCCTCTTTTTTCAACAGATATGATATCTGGAGTAACATTTTATTGGGAGAACGCACCATCTTGGGTTCAAAATATTAAACTGCATAAACTTCACTTGGATGAAATTAAGGAAGCGATGGAGTCGATAGAATTAATCGATTCATTATCTCATCTTGGAGGAAATGACAAGAATAGCTTTTTAAAAGAAATGATAATGAAAGTGTCAAGAAATCCTCTCTATTTATTTAATATTCTATATGATAAATCTTTTAATGGAAAATCAGAAAAAGACCAGAAAAAAAAGAAGTTTTTACATGATGAGGAGATAAAGGGGCTTCTCGAGAAAATTGAAAAAGATGTGTTGGTTAAAAAGGAAATGGGTGAAATGAAAATGATGGATGAAGTAGTAGGAAAAGCGTGTGAATTGTTTGATGTATTAAAATTTGTAAAGAAAGACATAGTGGAGTCCAATAATGATAGAACCTGGATAATTAGGGAATCTTTCAGGATAGAGGAGAAACTACAGGGATCACTAAAAAACATTACTGATGATGACATAATAGGTGCCATCGCAGGAGGTATCGACACTGTCTTAAGAAGGGAAAAGACGTTTCAAAATTTCGCTGCACAGAAAAAGGAAAATATTGCTGATGCAGCTATTAGTTATGCCAGTGCTTTCCATAATTTTTATAAAACAATTACAAAAGAGTGTCAAATAGACACAGAATTGAGGAAGATTTTCATCAACCAGTTTGGATTATCATTTTATATAATGATTATGGAAAGGATAAATAATCAATACAAAACCGACATAAACGAGAAATTTGAAGAAAGCAAAGGTGTGAAAAATGAGTGAAATAAAGGAAAAACTAGTAGAGGAATTTGGTGAAAACGCATTTATATCAAAGGAAAAGGGAGATATCAATCCATTGCTGATGAAAAATGAGGCTAAGAAATTGGTATTTGTCCTTATACGAGAAACAATAGGACCATTCATTGTTAGAAGTGATGTTCCAGAGGAAACCATAACAACCAATATCGAAGGCCGAAATGTTGTTGAAGTCCCAGCTCGTAAATTTAAGTCTCGTGAAAAAATGGCGGGAATAAGATTCCTGAGATTATTAAAAGTAATGCCTGAGAGTTATATATATAACGAGGTTAATAACCGAAACGAACTCAAAAATCCGACGAGCATTTTGATGGGAGACACGATCGTAAAGGGTAATGATGCTGGGAAATCAATGATCCCTTCAAGATTAATATATTCACATTCATATAGTATTAGAGATAAATATCAAATCACAGAGGTTCTTCAACATAATCAACTGGGAGATAATGGTACAACTATAGATAGTGAAGGAAAAAATAAAACAGGATTATTTTTAACCGAATATGTTAAACCTGGAGTATTCTTTCCATCTTTTTTGGTTCTCCAAAACCCAACTCCCGAGCTTTTCTTTCATACAGTTGTCTCGCTAAAAGCATCATCGTATGGAGCTCAAACAGCAATCACAGGGAGTAATATAAAAAATCATATTATAGGAATACTCTCATGTAAAAACGAACCACCGGTCACATCATACACAATTTCAAGAGACTTCAAAATTGAAGATCGATCTAGAATCGATAGAGATAAATTGATAACATTTATTATCAAAGAGATTTTGAAAAATAAAACTCACGAGGAAGATACCTTTTTCTTGTTGAACAGCGAAGCAACAAACGGAATAACAAATGAATTCAAAGGTATAGGAGGAATAAAAGTCTCTACACTTGATATAAATTCCTTAATTTTCAATAAATCCGCTTGATCTTCATCATCA
>JAKBQK010000050.1 GCA_021835265.1 Thermoplasmata archaeon | reverse complement strand
GGATGTGCCTCAGACGAAGACAAACCCCTTAAGATATTGCCAGTTTCCTGCACAGTTGTCACAGAAGGTTTTATCTTTGGTCTGCTTTTACAATAGTGATATGAAGCAAGAAGCGACAAATGAGTTGTATAATGATAAACTGGATAGAGTAAATCGGGGATTGACAAAGCTTTATTCTACCGTAAGGAAAAATTTAAGTAAAGCAACCTCAGGATCGTTAAATATAACTTCTAAAGTAGAGTTCTCATTGGCTAGGCGTGAATTTCAGTCTGTATGCCAGAAACTACTTAAAAAACAATATACCATACTGTATAGAAAGATATCGTTCTCGCTCTTCGACATTATCTCCATGGGCTTCAACATAAGGATTGAGAGCGATGGATTTGTGATCGAAGCTGAGCCATACACCGATGATATAAACATACACTTAATTTCTCTGTCTGAGGTGGAAATGCTCAATTTTCTTGACATCTTCAAACTGATCTATAAGTTTGGGGGGATACTCTATTCTACCCAGCACGCGATCCCGACCCACGCTAACGTGCCAGTGATATGTGTAGATCTTCAAAAAAGAGTTATAATTCCTGATGGTGGGGGACAAATGTATCTTGACTCAATAGATCCTTGGACATTTGCGGAGACTTTTGTAATGCGGATTCACGATAATTGGAATTTAGATGCCAAAACTATTTTAGATATTGGGGCCGAGGCTGGTGACACAGCTCTGTTTTTCGCTTCAAAAAAAGCAATTGTATATGCAGTAGAACCAGTTCACTATGATAAACTTGTTAAAAATCTGCAAATGTGTAGTAACTATGAGATCAAGAGTGCTAGATTGGCATTAGGGACCGGGGGAATTCTCCGATTTGGATTTGATAATTATATAGTTGATGGTAGCGCTTCTGCATTTAATAAGAGGAAATACGAAAGTTATGTCGAGGCAAAAGCCTTGCCGCTTCGTGAAATCCTTAGTTATTTTGGTCTTGCCCATATAGATTACGTAAAGGCTGATTGTAAAGGAGGCGAATTTTCAATAACTGAATCCGATCTTAAATTAGTAAAACTGGGAATTACCATAGAGTATACTGCCGAAAATTCTGACCAACTGAATAAATTAACTGAAACTATACTAAGATCCGGATTTAACTTTAGAATTTTCAATCACAATCCTTTGAATTCTACTGGTATAAAATACCACGGAACAATTATTGCCTGGAAGTAAAAACTGCAATAAAATAACGGCTCAAGTACAGAATTTAGAGACGAAGCATTTTATGAGGCTTTTAATAAACCTCTAATTGAGTGCTCAACAGTGATTCTTGCCCTTAACTATTCAGAATTGTAATAATTTGTTCTGCTTATATTGAAAATTTCTACAGTATTTCTTTCTGTTTTGCTTTCATTTCTGCGCCGATCTCTTCACCGTCCTGAAGAGATCGAAAAAGGCTGTAACTATTCGTAATCCATATCGTATCTGTCTAAAATTGAGATGAAGATTTCAATGCATTCCGTGACACAAGATCACTGATTCCAAGCTTTAGGGATATTCTGTGCACTGCCCCTCCATGACCTTTACGTTATGGGTTGATACCCTCCTCACGGTCGAGCTGTTCATCTCCTTTCCAATGTACCTGATGAATTCCTGCTTTACCTTGCCGTCCACTACTTTGTTGCGCACCTCGGCAAGGTAAGTTCCCGATTTTGTCTTTAGCTTTCTTATGAATGTCGTGGTGAATAACTACTCACTGCAAGGTATTTACATGTTTCTATGGGTCTAGGACATTATGGGGTTACAAAGTGTAGTGATTAAATGGGTTAAAAAGATAGGTAATTAGACACTATACATCATTTGAGTCACTATAACGTGTCGGACAAATGTGCAAGATTAAAGTATTAGTGAGAATTCATGCTTTCTATTGGTTGAAACTATTGAGATAGAGCCAGGTGCTACATTCTTCAGTGGAAATCCATTACTTATTATAATTCCTACTGCTTCCATCGAATCTGAAAGATTTAAAAGATGTAAGCGGTGTCTTTCTGAGTCTGAACTGCCGCTTGGCAGTAAGATAGTAGCTGTTGTTTCATCCGGGACTGATTTTTCGTTTTCACGTTCCGTGAATCATGGTCTTTCAAGAGTTGAAGCTGAAGATATTCTGTTACTTAACGATGACTGCTTCGTGGAACCTGACACAATTAAGAATATAATAAACAGATCTGGAAAAAAAATGGGGATAGTTGGCGGGGTGCTGAGATACGATGGCGGTAAGTTACAGCACAACGGAGGGGTCTTCTACTTCAACGTTCTAAGTATATTACTAAAAGATTCCATAAACCTTGCACCCTTTTACACTATCAGAACCTATCTTAGAGCACGTAAATTGAGGACCAGATACGTAAGAACTTTTCAAGTCAGCGCTTTCCCACCAAAGAAAGTCGATTTTGTAACAGGTGCTTTATTTTATATTCCAAATAGCGTATTCAAACGTATTGGGTTTTTGGATGAGACTTTTGTAAATGGATTTGAAGATGCAGATTATTGTCTCAGAGCTAAGGCCCTCGGGTTCGACGTTAGAGTGGAACCAAGTGCCCGTGCTGTTCACGAGGAGCACGCTTCACTGAAAGTCCATGAAAGCACATTCTTTGAAAACCTAACCAAATTCAACAAGAAGTGGCCAAGAGCTAAGATCGTTCAATTAAGGAAGGACAATGTCAATCCAGAATAATATTGCCATGTGCAACTATACCTTTTATGTAGCAATTTGATAACTTGATAAGCTTTAGGTTTGGAGGATTCAATTCCTTGTCTTCTCCGCACAAGGTAATTTGCAGAAGCCAACAACGCCCATAGCATTTAAAACATATAAACTCTGAGTTTATAGACAAACCGCTAAATTACGCCTTAGGAAGACCTCATATACCTTAGAATTGCGATCATGTAATCCAAACCGTC
>JAKBQK010000425.1 GCA_021835265.1 Thermoplasmata archaeon | reverse complement strand
TGTTTAGGGACTCCCTTCTTTTACAAAAGAGAGAGGGAATCTGTCTTTTACGGGCTGCCTCAAAAATATATTCAAAAGCTGTTACCACTTCGAATTTGGTTGATACGTCCTTGAAATTTTCCACTCCGGGATTAATTGCTATGAAAATTGTGTCATCAGGTCGTATCTTCAAGTCTTCATTCATGCACGACTGTTATTGTATGGACTTAGTTTAATTCTGTGGAAGTGGAATCAAAACACACCAATGAAATGCCATATTTGTACCATTCGATGAATAGTTCATGTTTCTATGATGGACCTATTATTGTTTAAAATGTGGCTGTTTTGAATCAGATAATGAAAGAAATGACTTTTAAAATACCAAACAATCATACCCCTATTACAGAGCGGAGGTTGTCGAGCTTGGTCAAAGGCGATGGATTCAGAGTCCATTTCTGTAGAGATTCGCCGGTTCAAATCCGGCCCTCCGCATTTTGTATTACGGTGGATTTTAGGATTCGCTTAAGTGAAAATTTCCCATTTTTGAACGTATCTTTATATACTCAGGGATCACTTTTTGGGATATATTAATAGTTGGATAAAAATAACGCACGATCAGGGGTCTGAAAGAATTTTTATTGTTTGTTTTTTAAAATTCATATTCTGACTCCATCACCTTTCATGGTGAAATTATACCATCAATCAATTCCATCAGCGTAGAATCGCTTATTTTCTATTTAAGAAGATTTATTCATACTAACTTCGTTTGGAATGTGCCATATTCCACTTGATACTTTATGTTAATCCTTATTAACCAACTTAACTTATAAGATTCCGAATGAACCTTCTATTTGAAACGGTCATCGGTGGTATAATTGCAGGATTGGTATCAACCGGCCTTTATGAATTGGTTACTTTTTGCTATGAAAGGTGGGTATACCTTAATCACCCTATTGATCACAAGTATAAGGATCCTGGACCTCTAAACATTTACAACACGGTTAAGAATTTTTCTGCATTTTTTTACTTAAGAAATAGAACCAAAGGTTATCTGCCAATTTTAATCACTACTACTTCCTGTGATGGTGTTTCTTGCGACCCTGAACCTATTCAATGGATTGATAAGCATAGAAGATATGGGTTTCAGAATATAGTACTATCGCCTTCAGAGTGGGGCAATTTTCAGATGGAGGGCATAATTTCAGATCGAAGCAAGTGCAAAAAATGCAAACAGGCTAAATGTAATATTACAATTTGTATCGAAGTAAAGATTCCCTTTGACAATAAGTCAGTTAATGTAACATTAGGCAATTTAGAACTAGAATTCAAGTAAGTTTTTATCAACGAAAGAATTAAAATATGATGGACAATAGAATAAAGTGCAATTCATGTGGAAAGGTATTAGAGTTTGACTATAGAAAGCAACGCTCCAGTACCTGTAAATACTGTGGAAGTCACGATACAGAGTTTGTAACAAAATCGCCTTTAATCTATCATCCCCGACAATTTGTGCAGTGGCCTTTGGATTTCAAGAAAGACCGATACGAGGAAATATTGGACTATCTGAAGAATGTATACAGGCACAACTGCAAAACTATGGACAAAGAAACCGGCTCATGTAATTGCAAAGAGCATGATTTCCAGAATGAAATTGTAGAATACTTTCTCAGGTTCTATGAATCTCTCTTTGACAACCTACCGTTCGGGTTGAAAACTACAAAAGAACAAGAGAGGTTTCCATTAGGAGATGCGTTAGTCATTATGGAAGAACGACCCCTATGGTCTCCAGGAGAAGCAATCACGTGGTACAAACATGGAAATGACTTATACAGACCTCCTGAAGACGATATGAATAAAGCTTTCACAGGAACAAAACAACAAAAGGGCATTATTACCTACAGCTATCGAGACAGCAAGGGAAATATATCGTATACACACAGGCTAAGAGGAATCGATAGAATAAAAGGGAGAATTGACATTGATATATTCAATGTTGCTATCGAGCTTAAGATCTTCAAAGGTCAATTATCGATCCGTGACCTTTTGGCCGAATGCCTGAGAGACAGGATAGTTGCAGATGATTTTGTTATAGGTGTTTTGATTGGGTTCCCGACTAAAGAAGAGTTGGATGCGGATCCCACATTGAGTGAGGGTGAAAGAGAATACTTAGATAAAATCATTGAGGAAAATCTCTATTATCACAAATACATGTTTGAACAGGCCAGTGTCCAATTGGTCACTATTGGATTGTAGGTTTGCCTATCTAAGATTGAATACAGTATATCACCAATAGATCCTCATCCAGAATAAAGAGAGATAATAGTGAAACTCTATCCATACTTCCTTTTGATATGTTAAATGTTTCCGTTATGGTTTTGCCGTTTTTATGCATTGTTAAACCCCATCAACTTTTGTGGTATGATTTTACCTTATCACAAGTACATCAGCCTTAAATCGCCTCTTATGAGTTCCTGTGGCTATAGTTCTTCTATTGAAGTAACGCTTTCGTACGAGATGTATATTTACTTCTTATTGGAGGCTTCAAGGGGTATTCCGTTCTTTTGCTCTGCAATAAGGATTCCTGTATAGAAGCCATCTTCATGCAGAATAACCTTAACCGATTTGTTAATCCAACTATCCAGATCCTTTTCTTTCCTTTGTGAAAAAATCATAAGATGATCTCATTTCCATTTGAGATGTGAAGGTAATCAACTCTGATTGGATAGCTAACGATACATATTCACTGGATTTATTGGTATGCACACTTCGGGAGCATTTGTGGAATGATATGCAGCACTCAAAGCAGATTTAAAGCAAAAGATTCAGTTTACTAGAATGTGAATTTGTTTTGACAGAATCTTCTGTTCCTGGTTAGCTAATCCTGCATATTGGCAAACCAATTTAAATAACGAAGTAACACAATCCTTTTCTTTCATATCATATTGTGAGGCAGATGATTAACCTGGCTCGAGT
>JAKBQK010000453.1 GCA_021835265.1 Thermoplasmata archaeon | reverse complement strand
TCCTGAACCCATTGAGTAAAGATTGTTAATATCCAAAAGCGCATTCTCCATTTGGGCTTGTGAGGTAGCCAGGACATCCTGTTGGCCTTCGGAGCCTATTACCCGGGTTCGAATCCCGGCAAGCCCGTTTAAAGTATTAAGCGAATCTATATTTCATAACTACTTTCTATATCTTGTAAAAGAATTAAAATTGTTCAGGTCTCTTATCACTTGGGTTTTGGATATGCAATAAGGTGGATGGTAGCACTTAAGTATGATATTTTCATCAATGGCCTTTGCAAAACGTCCTTTGAATCTGGGGGAAATTTAGTAATAGCGATGATTAAGAAACGTTTTTTCCTAGGACTTCTAGTATTTCTGGCAAATACAAATCGAGTTTCTTTTTCGCAAGACTTGAAATGGTTCTAGAGTGCATTAATGAATTCCTAATTTTTGTTATCTCCATTAGCCTTTCTTTTAACCATTGCTCTGATTTAAGGAAATTTTTGAATATAGACTCCCAGTTTTTTTCATAGACAATTATTTTTAGATAGTCAGAGAATTCAACGAAATCTAGGAAATCAACATAGACTGAATTTTGAGTTAGATGTTCATTTTCTCTCCTCATTTTATCCTGAGCGTTTATAATGACTTGCGAAGGAACATTTTCCTTCTCCCACTCTCGGAAATTCTTCAAATTTTTTCGAATAAAGCATCTAAGTCTCTTCTCAAATTCATTCATCTTCTCAAAGTAAATTGTTGCATCGCTGTTAACGGATGAAAGATATTGAGGTATTGCACTATTCTCGATAGGATTCAAAGCGATTATTCTCTCTAAAATAGTGCATAACTCGGACAGCCTCCTCTTTGGTGTAGAGTATTTGTAGATGCTGTTGAGCATTTTTAGGAGCTTCTTACTGTTTCCTTCCGTCCTTAGATCAGGTTCTGGAATTGATAATTTTCCCAGATAAGATCGAGCTTCCTCGATCAGACCATTTAGTCGAATCTGGGTGTTCTGATTAAATTGCTCTTTCAAATTTTTCAACCCTTGTTTTCTTGAGTTTTTTAGATAATTTCTTGCTATACGCCCACCTGTTCTAGGGTCTATTAGTTCAGAAATAGCGGTTGATCGAACTATGTTCTCCGCCAACTTTCCGAAAGATTGCTCAATAAACTCATCTGCGAGTTCCCTATTTCCCTTAAAATTATCTATTTCACTAATGATAGCAACTCCTCTTGATCTAAATGATTCAAGAGTTGATCTTACCCCTGTTTCCATTCAGTCACTTTCGCGTCGCTTGGGAATACTATAACTATTTGTCTCGCCCTCATAGAGATTGAATTTTTCGCCACAGTTTGAACACTTGTACCTGGAGACCCTATATTCTTTGAAGTACCATTGATTCAATGGCTGTGATGTAACCTCATGATCACAGATGGGACATTTCACGAAACTTACATGAATTGTGTTCTTAATTCTTTTTTCTCTATCGATTACAGAATTATTTTATTCCTTTAACCAGTTCTTCTTATATTGCGCGTTTGAACCTCACATTCCTGATCAGGTTCTCTCATTCATTTCGGCATTTTTGCAATAATCTTCGCATCTACAAACTTTTCCGGCGTCATCCTTCTCTCGTTAATCTCTTCTTCCTGTATCTTCTGGATTAGGGCACGCTTGAATAGCTGATATCCAGTCTCCATAGCCCACTGCACGTATTCCTCCCATTTCAGGCACATTTCCTCAACTTTTGCACATAATCTTAAATAATCTACAAGTTATCTGAAGTCATGCAAAACACTACCATAAATAATATTGTAGACTGTGTAAACTCTGGAATCAGGCGGGCTGTCAAAGACCAGATAGAGCTTACAAAGGATGCAGAGTTGAGTTGGGGGCCAGAGTATTTTATCACGGCTAACATAGCCAGAGAACTTAAAAAACTGGTTTCAGCACAGATAGTGCTCGAAGAGAAAATGAAAGATTCTTTTCGCCCAAAGGGAAGGAAACCATCATGGTTTTCGCCAAACAACAGGTTTGACATCGTCGTAAGGAAGAGCAATACCAATCCTGCAGCGGCTATAGAGGTTAAAAACAGGGTATATGGCGTTTACGGAAATGTAGTAAGAGATATAAGACGTCTTTCTGGTGCTGTGAACAAGAAAACGGGAGGGGAACCAGCCTTTCAGTTCGGCATCTTCGCATTTTATACAGTATTCGAAGATAGTGAGTTTAAAAAGAAAACCACCAGTGATGCTGTAAATGACCTTTACGAAAGATTGAAAAGCAGATTTGAGGCCGAACGCGGAGAAGCAAACGTTTTAGAAAGGTTTATCAAACCAACCAAGTATCAGAATTTTTCAGGGATGATGTGGGGAGGAGGATGCATATTCTTCTCTGCACCATGATTTCCCTTTTAAGAATGCTGAAGGTTGTGTAAATAAAGGACGGTATCGCATACTGACCAGTTCTTTTTTTTGTAATAGCCGGTGGCATTACCAAATTAAGGAGCCACAAACGTTTTCGATATTATGCTGTCAAATCAGCACTTGATATTACATTTGCGCCAAATATATATTGCGGAGCATAATTAATCGTCTATATGAATCATGACAAAAAAGAATATCTTGAGCCGGGATGCATAGATATAGCAAACTACTTGGAAACGAAAAAAACTAAGTTGACTGCCAGAGAGATAGCAACTGGAATGCAACATGTTATGTCTCCGTTAGAAGACCCAGTAGCAGATACAATGCAAAAAGAACTCGACCAACACATACAGGATGACATAATGCCCTGTTTGAAAAAGCTTGAAGAGAAGAGGATAATATCTTCAGAACAAAATTCGTTTAATCTATAACTCTGGCTATTTTACATAATAGTTTTTCTAAAACTCGCTTGTTTTAGTGATCCAGTGCAAAGATCTTTATACAATAATATTATGTATATGTATAATATGGCTCATCCAGACTGG
>JAKBQK010000550.1 GCA_021835265.1 Thermoplasmata archaeon | reverse complement strand
GTGATCCTTTGCATGGCCAAATTCAAACATGCCGTTGCCGGAATAGGATGCGATCGTGGTTATGTCATAGAGGAGAGATGATTCGGGCCTCATTCGTGATGAGAATGAAGAGAAAAACCTGTCAGGAATGCTGCTGTTCCCGATATCTTCCAGAAGACGTGATATATGCTGTGAGAAAAATCGCATGGGTATTCCTGTCCTCCTTCCTGAAGAGGGAATCCAGTATGCTTTCAATGCCTAACTCCCTTATGATCCTCAGGACAGGTATGAACGGGCCGTAAACAAATACATTCCTTGGCAGGTGAGTCCTGATCTTTTCAATGCCATTTTCCTTCTGAACCCCAAGGTACTTGCTGTGATACCTGATCTACTTTTTCTCCTTGTCCCAGTAGGGAGTCATTTCATAGAAATATTCCCTGCCGTTGATCGTTTTCTTTCTCATGTATGTCTTCAATGTAATACCTAAATAGGTATATATTATCTACATGTTTCGGTCCAGAAAATGTGCATTACAGGTAGTCTAACAACGATTCAGTTTGGATCATGTACCTAAAAGGCGGGAGTTCAGGATGGTCCGCCTGAAATAAAGGAGTGGATGGACAGGAACAGAAGGAAGAAGATGGAGGAGAGACCGAACAGATCAGGAAAAACAAAAGGTCAGGCTTCATAACACTAACCTATTACATATTTACTATGTTATTTCTACGCAATCTCTTAGGAATAAAACGTTAGAATTTTTTTAATAAATATCTCACTCTGTTTTTTCGCATCAAATTTTTCAATTGCTCTTTTTCTGTTAACATTACCTATTTTTTTCCTAAGTTCATAATTCTTTGCCAACATTAACATAGTATTTGAGATTTCTTTTACGTTTGTTGGGTCAACTTGAAAATTATCTTTTCCTACCACTTCTGGTAATGATCCATATTTGGTTGTAATAATAGGTAGACCGCTAGACATGGCTTCTAAAATCGCAAACGACAATTGTTCCTCATTGATAGTACTTCCTAAAAAAAATCTTGGGCGAGATAAAAAAACAAACACATCAGAATCTCTATATATTTGAGAGAGCGTATTTGGATAGATATTTTCTAAGTGAATTATATTGTATTTCATTTTATATTCATTCAACATTTCCTTATATTCCCCCTTACCAACTATTGTCAATTTTGTATTAATAAGTTCTTTTTCGACTATTGCATAAGATTCAAGAAGTTCTACTACACTCCTTGATTTAGTTAAAGTTCCCACATAAAGGAAATTTATTTTATCATGTTCTTTCATATCTTTATTATCAATTGGCTTAAAAAGATCAATATCTATTCCAGGATATATCATCTCTAATGAGTCTTTTTTAACGCCTTTCTTTTCTAAATATTTTTCAGCTTGTAATGTTTGTGGTATAATTAAATCAGAATTTTTTATAACATAGTTCGTTGCAAGTCTATATGGATACAAATCAAATATTGACTTATTCAACACATTTTCAAAATTTATCATTACAACAGGTTTATTGCGTTTTATTGCTTCTTTTGTTATACCATATGAAAAAAAATTTGGGTCTTGAGTAACAATCACATCGGCATTTTTTATATGCTCAGTAACTCCAGTAAAAGTAGCTAAAGATGTGACGCTGAACTCCCCACGAAATACCTTTATAGGATCTATAAAGAATATTGGTTCAACCTTGCTAAAAATAACATTGATGTTGGTGTATCTTATTTCTGCATGTTTATTGGGGTTATCAAAAGCAATTCCCGTTATTTTACAGAACCGAGTATAATATTTATATTCTGGTTCTCTCCCTCTGCAAAGCCCTAAGTTGGTAAATAATAAATTTGTCATTAGATTTTAGATGATTTCTAACAACATATTAATTTTTTACTTTTGATTGACCTTTCCCAAAAATTACAGCGAATTCATGGTGAATGCACTCAGAAATAGTTCCTTTATTCCTTATTTTGACATTGTCATAATTTAGTTGATGATTTCCAGAAAAACAGTACAAGAAGCGAAATCATGAAATAAGATGTAAACATTACATGACATGCGACTGATTAAGGCGCCACATGTGGAGTTCAAAAGTGTTTCAACCACACTCGATCAGTATGTTTCTGAGGAGTCTTCCCCAATTTTTAAGATCAACAACATTCCCATGATGGATGCGGTGCTGAAAGGAAATGATCTGATCAGTTTCATGAATCTCATGTGCCCTCAATGCCATTCAAGCAAGGTGGTGAAGAACGGAACATGCCTTAGAACCATGGAGAACGGGATCATATTCCGCATCCAGAGATATGCCTGTAAAAACTGTAAATATTCATTTGTTGCACGTCCTCCCAATTACGGTTATGGAAAGCATTATCCTGAGGATGTAAAAGACAAGAGCGTAAAGACAAGGGTAAAGACATCCCTGAGGAAAGCCTCGTCCATGTTCCATATCATTGGAAAAGTGATCATATCCCATGAGGCCATCAGGAGATGTGTGCCTCCTGCACTTCCAGGCATCATGGAATCATCCGGTTACTTTGTTTATGATGAACAGTACACACGCATAGATGGTGTTGAAAAATACCGGGCCCTTATGAAGGATTCAAAAAATGGAAACTTTGCGGAAGAAATACTGGATGATCTGAAGGAAGATACACTGACAGGGTCAGCATCCCTGAAGAGATATTCATCACCACTGATGGATATCATTATGAATCCATATTGGAAGAAGTATCTGTAAGGATGAACACAAAAATAAGAAGGCAGAGATGCCTCTTCCACATGGAGAAGGATCTTGCACACAAAATATCAATTGCAAAGATGGAAGATCATCTGGGAATGGCAAAGAGGATGATCAGGTACATGTTCTTCCAGAACGAAACAAACCTGAAGAAACTCGGAAAGAACATGGATGCAGTTGAAAAGATCACTGAAGGCATGAATGAGAAGGAAATTGTAAAGATCATGC
>JAKBQK010000527.1 GCA_021835265.1 Thermoplasmata archaeon | reverse complement strand
AAAAGAACCCGTACAGTATTAATTGAACTCTATACTCATATACTTTCCTTCCGGTTATCCATTCCCCGTTGAAATCAACTGAATCAAGTGAAAAGAATAGGTAGAGAGTCATTTAATTAATTAAATGAATACCGGGTTCCTTTCGATTGTGATAAATCCTCATTCATAGACTGCCTTCATAAAGACTTGGAAAAAATTGTGAAATCTTGAATTTCTTAATCTCTTTCAGAGGTCTATCCTAACAAGAAACAGCAACTTCGTCCGCACTATGTCTCTTGATAGCCGTTCTGCACATTTCGCATAGAGTTGGAATTCCATTCTGAGACCCCATTACCAGAATGTCCCTGATTTTGTCGTTAATCCCTTCAGAATTCACCATAGCACCAATCGCAAATTTTTCTCCATGGTTTCGTCGAGTTGTTCCATATGGAATTCCTTGATACACAATCCCTCTGGTCGAAAGCAAAAACGAACCATCCTTCCTTTATCTCTCTTTCTTCTCGAATTGATTAATTCCAATTCTTCTTCTGACAGTTCTTCCAATTTGTCGCCTAATCCTTTTCAATAGTAATAAAGCTGATTTATCTACCTAAAAAGTGCTATCAGAAGAAACTTGGATTGGGAAGGAAAAGAAGTATAACAACATTGACCGCTACCTGTAATCTAATCCCAAGTCGGTGAATTTCTCATGATTCACGCTTCCTTTTAGCTTTGATCATTTTTTTTTCAGAGATTTTTCTTAATTTCTTGCGTATTGGAACGTCGATTCCATATTTCTCCTTCAATTCCTCGCACTTCTCATAAAGAGATGACTCCCAAATATTACCTCTTGAATCTCTTTCAGATTGCTCTACGCATTCGTCGAAAACCAAATTGTAATTTATGTCAGATCTTGCAATCAACACCATATCCTCTAAATCTCTGTCTCTCTCGGTCATGCCTTTCATTAGAAACATGTCTTCATTCGACAAGCGAAAAACAGTGAGTTTCTTACCATGGTATATTTTGCCGGCACGTTGCCTAATGGTATCGGTCAAGCATAGTTTTTTCGCAACATACTTAATGAATATTTCCCATCTGAATCCTTCAAGGTTCTGCATGGCAGTTGCCGAGAGTTCTACGTATGGCCTAGACAAGTCTTGAGGTTGTAACGCGTAGTATTCACATTCTTCAAGAGAACTAACTAAAATTCTATGATCTCTTTCGTTTTCAACTATCACATCAATGTCTTTTGTCCCAGGTTTCAGTCCGTTTATTGCCATTACGGCTCCACCGAGTAGGTAGATACTTAACTTATCAATAAGCACTCCATCCAACCTCTTCAGTTCTTTTGTGACATAATCTGGGTCAAAATTTGCTCGATCTGAATCGATCAACCTATCACTACCCCATATAAATCGGCCTGTTCCTGGAGTTCTTTTGGTTCGGGTAATGGCCATTCTCTGGCTTCCCCATTGCTCTTGATGTAATTTATAAAATTTCTTGTTCTTTCCACAATCTTATATTTGCGTGACTTGTCTATGAGTAGATCCATGTCTATCTCTTTTTTATTTTTGAAGGCCAGCAAGAGCGCATAGGTAGAGTATGTTTGGCTCTCTGGATCTATACGTAAGGTGTGGAGAATTATATCTTCTATGGATAACTTATTCATGTTTGGTTCGTAGTAATAGTAAAAATCCGATGTCAAGAATTGTACTCCATAAGCTGGCGAAACAGTAAGTGCAGTGGGAGAAGTTTCAATTGGTAATCTCTCAACTTCCTTCTTGGAATGGTCCCTTATCTTGAAAAGACAACGATAACCGCTCCTCCAAAGAATGATTGCATCTCTTGGCAGCTTCTCAGTCAGGTATTTCCTGCTTACGTGATCTGAATACTCGCTGATGAAGCGTGACAAGTTTCTATTCCCGGCTGATTGCTTCTCAGGAGAACTGATGTACATTCCATGCATTGATAGATTACGAATTGCTCTCCATGAGGAAATAGAAGAGGTCCCACACTCGAAACTCTCCTCTCCGGTTATGTTCCTAAATAGTACTGTAATATTAGAATTTGAAATCATTTTTTCCCATGGAACATATGGTTCAACCCTGAACATTTCCTTTAGCGAAAGAGCATAATTTCTATCCGACATATCCACTAATTTCTTCATACCTTGCTTCTTCGTCTTAACGATTCCCTTTTCTTCAAGACCTTTCACCGTTTGAGAGATAGAACTTTCCGACTTCCCCATTAAAGTCGAAAGATCACGTATAGATGAACCGCTATGGTCAGAGATCATCCTTGCAGTAGCAATCTCACCTTTTGAAAAAGCAAAGGGTAGCATTTGTTCTTTCATTGTATATTTCATAAATACAAATAAGTATATAAGTATTTTTGATTTATGAAACAGGGCAGCAGTCGTAGATAACAGTAAACCCATTTTGCATGTCTGCACAATTCACAAGTCAACTACCAACGGCTAAAGCACGTTGGCTTGCAACCGATTGATCAACATTTCTCAAACGCTATTCCGGAAGCAAGATCACATGCGTCATTGAAAGCCATGAATGTATCAATGGGAGCCTGCTTCAGCTCGTCATTTGGAAGCAGCTTTATTGGAAGGTCTTGATTACAGTACAGATGTGTTTAATCAATATATAAGTGTGTCACAATTCCTCCCACGACTAAAGTGAGCTTCCTTGCGACGGGATTGTGAGTAGATTTTGACAGTCGGCCGTAACAAGAAAAGCATTGCATAGCTACTTAACCTCCGGCATGACTTCGGAAATATTCTTAATTGCATTCCAAGTTTAAGGGGGCATAGGGGAATAGTAGCTCCAATGATAGGTAGGGAGTCATTTAATTAATTAAATGGATATCGTCCCTAAGATGCTACATCTTGTTATAAATACTCATAGTAAGCTTTAACTATCTACGTATAATTATATCAATATGGAGACAACTATCCATGGTTTCGTCGAGT
>JAKBQK010000586.1 GCA_021835265.1 Thermoplasmata archaeon | reverse complement strand
AGAGAGACCCTCTCAACCTTCCAGGGTAATTTAAGTCCAAGCAATGTCGAATATAGCTGGCATTCATCCATGAAATAATATTTCTAAACATTAGATAAAATTACCCACACGAAAGTGGGAAGAACCTTATCTAATTGATCACTAAAAAGACGATGATTTTCAGCAATTTCGCAATGAGAAAAATTGTGTTTGGGAAGAATATCTTTAACATTGAGGTATATCAACTCTATTACTGGTAGTAGTTAATAAAAAATTTATCTGTTTGAGGCGATTAGCATGAAGAAATAGAGAACCAAGAATATAGTTCAAATTTTAATAATATCTCTTATTTACAGTTAGAATAAGAAAGAGGTTATACTATTGAGAGAATAACTTTTCATATCAAAGGAATCGACAATGGGTGATTAAATACGAGTCATAATGCGTAAAAGTTTTTTGAGCCCATATTTTTTTAATGAACAATTAGGAATTCCTATTTCAATTTGTCATACCTATATTTAACAAACCTTTCATCGTGGAGGATAAATCGTCCTTGGAGGAGACGAATGTTGAGCATTTTTAGACTAATATATTTGCCAAATTCAAATTTGTAATTGGATTTTTTCAACGGCTTATTAGTGGTCTATTGAAAGGTAAAACTTTTCTCATCATATTTAACTAAAATTAATCTTTAAAAGCAACCACTTTTTCTGAATATTTTACCAGTTCAGAAAGACTCTGTAAAATCATATTCTCATCAAACCGATTCATTGCTGTCTCCCTAATTTCCTTTCTTTTTTTGATAAAGTTCTCATAATCATCTATCTTTCTTTTCCATAGCAAATTCAGTTCATTGGAAAAATATTTTTTATCTCTCGGTAGTAACACTCCAAATAATTTACTTTTATCAATTATGTATTTTAATCCTTGAGCTGACCGAGATGCAACCAAAGTAAGTCCGCTGGCCAAACCTTCTATTGAAGCTATTGAAAGGGACTCGAAATAGGATGGAACAATCATTACATCACACGATGCTAAAATTTTTCTCTTTTGTTCTTCAGAAACAAATCCGTGTAAAATAATATTTTTATGTTTATTCATAGTAATTATATAATGTGACATTTGACCAGTTCCTATAGTCTGTGTCATAACATTGTATCCCTATTAGTTAACAAACGTCTCAACCCAGTTTCTGCAGAATGATTTGCTTCTTGAAAATTTGATGAAGTTTGCCTTAACGGTATAAACCATCATTTCCTGGTCTTTCATGAATGTCCGTGATACCACCTTCTTTATGGATTTCCATATGATCTCTATGGGATTCAACTGTGGAGAGTACGGAGGCAGAAAGATAAGTTCAATGTCCAGTATCTCTGCCGTGATTGCGACGTTCTCCGTTTTGTGTGCTGAGAAATTGTTCAGGGTCATCAGGATGTGGTTGAAAGGATTGCTATATCTTATCTCCCTGAGGAAATCCATGACACTTTCCTGTTTTGAGTTGGGGTATGTGTTTACAGTGCCTTTGCCGTTGAATGTATAAAAGCCGAAGGTGTTGGCCCTGAATTTCGTTGTATTCTTCCTTATGACAGGTTTTTTGAATGCCCACAATCTCACCGTATTGGCGGTTGTCTGTGGTGCTGCTTCGTCAAAGAATCCTATGATCATGTCACCCGGATTTATTGAACAGAGTTTTTTTTAGCTTCTCTTCTGCATCGTCAGGATTTCTGTAATCAACATGGTACGGTTTCGCATGTTTCATCTTGAATCCTTTCAGTATCCTTCGGACCTGCCGCTCTGAATATTCAACACTGAATCTTGTCTTTATGAGGCCAGCAATGTCGTTCAGATACCACAGATCCTTTGCTTCCAGCAATGCTTTCAGTTCCTTTCTCTGATCTCCTGTCAGCTTTGATGGCTTGCCGCCTGCAAATCTTGGAAAAAGGCCTTCGTAACCTGATTCATTCCATCTCTTGAGCCATTGGTATCCAACTCTTTTTACAACACCCACATTCTTTGACGCTTCAATAACGCCCATTCCAGTGTAAAGGAGCTTTATGAATATGAGTCTTGGGATGACTCTTGCCCTGTTCTTCTCCTCCCTTATTCGTTTTGTTAGGTCGGCTTCGCTGACTGATCTATTCACAATAAGTGTCCTGTCCCTTCCCATAAGGTTAGAATGACATATATGGATACATAGTTATGTCAATCACTAAAATAACAAACCGTGATAAAATATGTCATGCAAAACTTAAGTTATAAATGTTTAATACTCGTTCGCAATTTAAAACAGCATGGATTCAACTCAAGTAACTCTGTCCAATTCATTCAAAAGCTTAAATGATGAAATGAGCAGTAAGATTACTGTTGTAATACCTGCTTATAATGAGGAGAATAGAATATCTACTATTCTTCACGGACTAGTCAAAAGTGACGATGTTGCACAAGTACTTGTGATATTTGATGGAAATGATAAGACGCCGGATGTGGCAAGTTCCTTTGGTAACAAAGTTAAAATTCTTTCATATCCTACTAAGTTGGGAAGAGGAGGTGCCATATTAGAAGGTCTGAAGTTTGCCAATTCCGAGGTTATCACATTTGCAGATGCAGACAATGCAGCTCCATGGTATGAAGTCATAAGACTCTCGAAAATGGTGACCAATAACACGCCTTGTATAATCGGTTCTAGATATGCAAAGGGAGCCAGATTGCTTAAGAGGGAGAGTTACTTTAAAATATTCGCAGGTAGAATATGGCATTATCTCATTTTTCTTATATTAGGGATAAAGTACAAGGACGTTCAATGTGGATTAAAGTGTTTTACCAGAGATGTTGTGTGGAGGGTTTTGCCTTCTATTACTATCACGAATAGACTTTTTGATGCCGATTTACTTTTTAATATAGAGAAGAAAGGCTTTAAAATAAGAGAAATCGGGATAGATTATGTTAACAATGAAGACTCAAGAATGCCATACCTACACATGATACC
>JAKBQK010000297.1 GCA_021835265.1 Thermoplasmata archaeon | reverse complement strand
TATCGAGTTCTTATCTGAAATAACCCAGGCTATCGACTACTCTTGGATGAAATCTTGTTCATGGGCTATTTTATGTAATTTTGAGACTATAGCAGTTTATAATGCAGACTGGAAAGGATCAAACTTTGGGAATAATCTTCTTTTTATTCTGCATCCTAATGATTTCCTCACAAATAAGAGATTTAATCATCTTTCAAAATCTGCATTTATGAACAATGAGCTAAATGAGATTGCATCTGAATATGGAAAAAAACAATCAAAGAATCCCATAAATAAACAACTATTGCAGGATATGATTCATTTTAGAGAGATTCTTTCAAAAGATATCATACGTAATAATCAGGAAAAGCATCTCTCTCAGGATGAACTTGACGAATCTGTCCAGAGGATTCTAGATCGACTCATTTTTATTAGGAACGCAGAAGACAGGGAAATTGAGGAAAATCGTTTGCAATCTAATTTAAGACAATGGACCTCGAGGGGAAAGGGTCAACTTATAAAAGAAATTTCGAAGATATACGATTATTTTGATGGACAGTACAACAGCAAGCTATTTGCAAAGCATCTTTGTGATGGCTTGTATCTTGATAATGAAGTATTGCTAGAAGTAATTGAAGGCCTGAATCATTCAATTGATAATTCATATAGATATGATTTCTCAGTAATTGAATCGGATGTTCTTGGCAATATCTATGAACAGTATCTGGGTAATATTCTCAAAACAACAACGAAAAGGGCTAAGTTATCAGAATCCAAAACACATAGGAAAGAACAGGGAATTTACTATACTCCATCTAACATTGTTGATTACATTGTCAAGAGCACAGTTGGAGAATATATTGAAATGCATACATCAGAAGAAATCAGGAATGTAAAAATTCTTGATCCATCGTGTGGTTCTGGTAGTTTTCTGATTAAAGCATATCAAGAACTGGAAAAATACTGGAAAAACAAGTATGGGGATCAAGAAACGCTAAAGTACGATGAAGATGGTGGGTTTTACAGTACCAAGGTGGAAATCCTCAAGAACAATATATTCGGTGTTGATCTTGATCCCAAAGCAGTGGAAATTGCCCAATTAAATCTCCTATTGCAAATTTCGGAGAGAAAACAAAAATTACCCGTAATTCAGAACAATATAAAGATTGGAAACAGTTTGATTGATGATCTTAATTCCAGTGAAAGAGCCTTCAACTGGGAAGAACAATTCCCTGAAATTGTGAAAAACGGTGGATTCGATATAATTATTGGAAACCCCCCTTATGTAAGGATACAATATTTGGATAAAAAAGAAAGCATCTTTTTTAACAATAACTTTGAATCAGCAACAAAGAATTATGATATCTACGTCCTCTTTGTGGAAAAATCCCTCAAATTTCTTTCAAAGAATGGTGTGCTTGGATTTATCCTCCCATCCAAGTTCGTTAATGCCGATTATGGAATTGGTTTAAGAAACATAATCTCGAAAAGTAAATCTCTTTATAGAATATTGGATTTCAAAGACATCCAGGTTTTTGAATCTGCTACAAATTATACTTGTTTGCTTTTCCTTAAGAACACTGAAAATGAAGAGTTTATTTATCAATATCCACGAGATAAGAACTCTTTCTCATTGTCACAACTATCCAATAAAGATACTCTTGAAACAATAAGAATGGAACTTCCCTCCCAAAACAGCACCTGGGTTATTTCAGATAAGAACTCGATATCCCTGATGAAAAAAATAGAATCAAAAGGACCTCATCTTGGAACCATCTGTAAATACATATTCCAAGGACTTACGACAAGTGCGGATAGCATTTATTTTGTGAAAATTGTCAGAGATACGGGTAAGTCTGCGGAAATAAAAAACATAAAAGATGGAAGAGAATTCGAAATTGAAAAAGGTATACTTAGACCACTCTTAAAAGGAAAAGACGTTAGAAAATGGGTTCCTTTCTGGGATGATTACTTTGTCATATATCCCTATAAAGTAATAGATAACAAAGCACATCTTATACATATAGATGAAATAGAATCTGAATATCCCCTAGCTTTTAAGTATCTAAAGAACTATGAGAATGAACTAAAGTTAAGGGAGAATAACGAGTACAAAGACGAAATTGACTGGCACCAATATATTTATAGAAAAAATCTAGAAAAGTTCGAACAAAGAAAGTTGTTAACACAAGTCTTGTCCTCCCGCAACACCTTTGCTATCGATGAAACCAGTGAATTCTATTTTGTTGGTGGAGGAAATGCTGGCGTTTACGGAGTAGTGTTGAAAGACGACTACAAAGATCTATATTATTATGCCCTGGCCTTGCTTAACTCCAAGATTTTAGAATTTTATCTAAAAAATATAAGTACACCATTTAGGGGAGGTTATTTTTCATATGGTAAGAGGTTTATTGAGCAATTACCCCTTAGTCTTTCCTCAGACGCTAAAAATGGAGAAATAAATCGATTAAGCAGAAGAATAGTGGAAATGAGGAAAAAGATTGAGATGAACAGCAACAAAAAAACAAACGAGATAAACCGGATAATAGATGAGATTGAAGCAGAGACTATTAAATTGGATAAGGAAATTTATGCCCTCTACGGATTAACGAGCAAGGAAATTCACAATATCGAGTCTTTTCTTGATGGTAACTAATTATGGAAAAACTCAGTAACCCAATCTTGACCATTGAAGAAATATTAAATTCGTATTATTACAAAGAATGGGTAATTGAAGAACTCAGACGAATTGGAGAGAGAACTTCAGGTAATAAGAATGAATTGATTCAACGTTATTTATCTTCTGCATATATCCGAAACAGAGATGCTCATGCATTAGTAAAAGATCTATTATCAGTATTGGATAAGCAAGATTTAAAGCAGATATTAAAAGACCATAATTTTAATGGTAGTAAAAGCAAGAATGATATGCTAAATAAAATAATGAATAGTTTTTCCTTCGAACCTTATATATCCAAAGTGCTTCGTTATTGCA
>JAKBQK010000211.1 GCA_021835265.1 Thermoplasmata archaeon | reverse complement strand
AAGACTGGGGTTGGAAAATAAAGAAATGATTGAGAGAAAACTTGCTAAATTAAGTAGTCCTGATTTGGATTTTGGAATTAAAAAGGGACTGGAATATCTTGAAATATACCAGAAATTGAAAAAAGGGTGGATTTATGCGAAGAATTAATTTTTGAATCAAAAGGTTACAACTGATTGTAAATTGAAAAAAGGTCAAAAAAAATAAAGTTAAAATTAAAAAAATTTCTACATTGAGTTAATCTCAATGCTGACTGTTTTCAAGTTAATTGTGCTTAGGTTAACGGGTTGATTTATTGAAACTGTCTCAGTGTTTCCATTCAGCAGGAAGTTGAATTGCTTAAATACGTTGAAATTGGTGTAATTTTCACTCTGACTGCTTCCCACTAACTCTACGAAGAACGTGTTTGCCCAGTATTTTGAAAACGTTGAGTTTATGGTATATTCATAACTAGAAAGCGTTATATTCAAAACCTTTGCAAATACTGTTCCTATCACAAAGTTATTTCCAACTGTATAATTTGTTAGTGATTGCTTCTCCATCGTTGCAGACACTATCGTTGAACCATATCCACTAATTGATGTTGCCACCGACTTTGCCATGATCATGTCATATCCTATTGAACTTAATGCCAAAGTACCATTCGAAGTACTGCTTATTGATATAGGTAATGGGTTAACAGTCACATAAGTGACTCCCTTGCCTGCCGTTATTATGATTCCATCCTGTAATGCATAAGTTTCCTGTATTGCGAACTGTGTGTTACCAGTTGCATCGATTGAACCGGTTATCTTGAATGTCTTATCGATAATGAGATGGTGTATCACAAAACTAGTTGTTACATTGTAGAAACCTATCTGGAATACAAACGACGAGTTTGTAACTATTATTGGATTTCCACCATAAAATGGTGTAAGAGTCGCATTTCGCCCATCGTTCATACTCCTACTTAGGAAATTGGGGCAAACCTTCTGGAAGTAATTTGAATATCCTCCTGTTGTAGTGAAACCCATTCCAATAGCATTATTCTCTCCACCAACATCACTAACTTTAATATCATATCTCCCTTTATTGATATTAAATCCGTTTGTTTGGTTAAAAAATATCTGTGTCCATCCTGTCTGTGTGACTCTATATGAAAATACTGAAGAATATCCTGAAACAGGTCTATGTGTTGTAGAATTTAATATCTGTACATTCACAGTGTAATTTAGTTGACTTCCATTATAGGAGGCTGGGCCTATTGTATAATTGTAAAAATATAAGGAAACAAAATTAATAATCTGCGGGTTGGAAACGTTAAACTGTTGAATGGCGAAGTCGGATGTATCCCATGAATATGGCAAAGATCCTACCGGTTGGAAGTATGATATATTTAATCTGGTAGCTGCATTGATATTTATATATCCATTGGTAGGACTACTCAAAAAACTACCAACTTTTGCTACCTGATAAGCAAATATACCGGAGGGAAGATTTATTGTGAAATTGTTTGTGCCTGATGAACTTACTGTGTTGTTATATAAGTGATTGTTCACTGTAACATTCCATTCAGCACCAACTGGAAGATTCTTTTCAGTGATATTTAACTTATAGGTTGTTAATGAAGATTGATGCGTGTACCCGACAAGAAAATAATATGGCGTTGAACATTCAACGAGGTTCTCTTTCTGAACTGAAAAAGCTGTTGGTCCATAAAATGGCCCATAAATAGAGGTGGCTTCTGCAGCAATTGTTGCAGAATAATAATATGAATAACCTACGGATACATCTGTGGATGGGTTTGTTATTGTTCCTACAAACTCATTTGGTCCATACCCGTATCCATATTTAGATTCAGGGCCGATAGCATTTTTATTTACATATTGCGAAAAGATTAGGGAACAAGAGTTGTTGTTATTATTGTCTGTCTGGTTTTCGTGTACAGCCTCCCAAATGTTAAGATAATAAGTGCCTGAATTAAGAGGTTTGGCATTTGGCACTGATACATTTACTACTGTCGTATAGGAGTTACTAATATCATTTCCCGTTATTTTAGTAAGCTGAGCTGTCCCTGAAAGATTTCCTCCCCAAGGTGTTGTTCCAATTGAAGAATATATGTATGCATATCCAAGGGACTTTTGCTCATAATAAACAACATTAGGCTCTATGAGGAACTGATAGTAATTATAAGATGTATTTGGTGAATAAACAAAAAATTCTTGTGAGGCTAACTGGCATATTCCATTCGTAGTATTGTTTAACCAATAATTGAGATACTGGATATTGATCACTGATTGAGTCACAACTCCAATAAAGTTTGATTGATTGACGTTATTAACCTGTCCTATGGAACCTTCTGCAGCTGCGACTATGCCGCTAATATTTCCACTGCTAAATGAAATACCTATACTCTTCCCTGAAGTGTTGACTTTGACAGTGCCTGAGGAGGGGTTAGGGTTGTACCCTCCTGCATTTGCAGATATTGAGTATGAATATGTACCCCTTGGTAGACTGTATGTTATATAAGAATTCGCACTGGATTTAGTTGAACCTGCAGATTTCTCAACACCACCAAGCGAAACTGTCCAATAGTACCCTCCAGCTAATCCGTTTTCAACAAATATTACTGAATATTTAAATTGAGATGATACACAAATATTGTTTGTGATATCGTTTGAAGTTGCATTAGCACATGCAGCTATTGTTAGGTTTTTAATTGGAACTGCGTTTTCAAAGGTGACATTTGCCGTATATGACATTGAGGCATTGAAGTTTTTGTTGTAATACAGATTTGTGCTCTGTGATGGTGAAAATGGCGGTACACCACTTATTCCCAATGGCACACTCTGTGAAATACTTGAACCTGGAGTCAAAGATGGAGAAAGTAATTTTGAATCCAGGGAACTGAACGACTGCTGAGTTTGACTCTGATACGTGATATCATTGTTTGTTCCCGTGCTGGGAACATACCATAAAATGAAAGAAGTCAGGAGGACGCT
>JAKBQK010000202.1 GCA_021835265.1 Thermoplasmata archaeon | reverse complement strand
ACAATAGTGAGTGCTGGGCACCGAGTAAGCCTTGAAACCTCTATTTTAATGCTTCAAGAAAAATATGATGAAGGTTATCCGGATCTTCTTAAACTGGCTCATAATGCAACCGTGAGATTGAGAGCTGAGAATGCTCCAGTTGCAGAAGAAGCATTTGCTAATTTCAGTAATTCTAAGTAGACAGTATAATATTTAGAGTAGTAGATGCCCACTGTATTTTTATATACAACTTCTCAAATATTTATAAGAACAATTAAAAAAAATAGAAAAGTAATGAGCTGAGTAAACATTCTTTTACAAAGTAATCCAATAAAAAAGCTTTAAGGTCTATTAAGATTACATTCTAATGAGAATTTTAGTCATTGGTGGGGGTTACATAGGGCAAGAACACTTAACTCAATATAGGAAAATGCCTGATGTTGAAATTGCAGGTTTAGTAGACTCTAAACTCGAGGCTTCGGAAGTAGCAAAGAGATATCACACAGAGTTCTTCCATTCAGTTGAATATTTAAATGAGGATGATTTTGACGTAGTTGACATAGATGTCCCCACTATCTATCATAAAGATTATTCTTTTTGGGCAGCCAGCCTCGGAAAAGACATAATATGTGAAAAACCGCTGGCAAGGGGAGTAAAGGATGCAGTTTCTATTATCGAAGAGAGTAGGAAGCACCATGTCCGTCTCTTTGTAGGACAAGTCCTAAGGTACTATCCAGAATATATCAAAGCTAAGAAACTGGTTGATTCAGGTTATATCGGAACACCCTGTACTGCCTCGACCTGGAGAGGCGGTACTTTTCCAAGGGGGGAAAAAGACTGGTATCGTGATAGAAACAAGAGTGGAGGGACAGTGTTCGATTTGGTAATACATGACTTTGACTTTCTCACATGGACTCTAGGACCCGTCGATGAAGTGTTCTGCAGGAGATCTGATCAAAATAATGAAAGTGCAGAATACAGTGTAACTATTTTAAAATTCAAGAGTGGGGCTATTGCAGATGCGCATGGTTTCTGGAGCCATGGCAATTTCAGGACTAAATTCGAAATCTCAGGGACGGAAGGTCTTCTTATGAACGACAGCACTAAGAATCCGCTTCTCTATTCAACTTCTTCTTACAATTTGCAGGAGAGTACATCAGAAGACCAGCTACCAGATTTCTTTCTGAAATATGACCCCATGTATGCTGAGCTGAGAGATTTTGTAGATTCTATCGAAAGAAAAAAAGAATCTTCAGTAACAGAAATGGATGCCCTTCAAGCTGTAAAGATAGCTTCCGCTGCAGAAATATCCGCAAAGACTGGAAACCCCGTTAGGGTAGAGGAGGTTTTGGAATGAAGATTGCTTTTCTGTCATGTGCACATGTTCACACCTTATCGTACGTTGAAAGCCTGAAGAGGAGTTCCATTGTGGATGATATTTCTCTTTTTGATTATTCAACTGAAGAGGGTAAGAAGTTTTCAAAGATTAATAATATAAATTTTCACGACAACATAGGCGATGCCCTTAGAGGAGCTGACGGGGCAATCATATGTGCAGCAAACGCTGAGCATATCAGATATATCAGGGAATGCTCCGGATACAATATCCCCATATTGTGTGAGAAACCTCTTGCGACCACCAAGGGCGATGGCGATAGTATATTGAGGATCATAAAAGACACAGGCTCTTCTCTTCATATGTCTCTGCCTGTAAGATTTACAAGACAGGCGGTTATGTTAAAGGAAATGGTTAAGTCCTCTGCCTTCGGTGATATTGTCTCATTGAGTGGCACCAACCATGGCACACTTCCAGGAGGATGGTTTCGATCACTCGCCCTCTCAGGGGGTGGGGCAATAATGGATCACGGACCACATGTTATTGATCTGATCAGATGGGCTACTGGCCATGAAATCTCTAATGTATACGCAGTTGCTTCCCATCGCTTTAACGGTTTGGAAATAGAAGATTCTGCACTTCTTTCTATGGAGATGGATAACGGTGTTATCGCATTTTTAGATCCTTCTTATTCCAGGGGCGATTATTTTCCCACATGGGGAGATGTCACTTTAAATGTGGAAGGGACAGATCTAAGCGCATACTATGATTTCTTGGGAAACAAGTTCGATCGGTATTCCATAAAGTCAAAGAAAACTCATGAGTATGTTGGATACGACACAGATATGGACTTTAACATGATCTTGGATTTCTTGGCCCTCATCAAGAATGGAAGTAACGCAAAACATTCAATGTTAGCAACTCTTGATGACGGGTACAGTGAACTGATGGTCATACTTGCAGCATACAGATCCGCTAAGGAGAGGAAAAAAGTGAAAGTATAACAATAGTCCTTGTTTCTTTTAAACAACAGTAATTTCTTCCATATACTCTGTTTTCCTTTAACTTATCCAGGCTTGGTTTACAAATCTAAGTCCATCAATTTTGTTTGAAAGACTGCTAATGTAGCTTTAAAACGGGGATTCTTGGTTTTTTATCGTTTGTTAAGCGACACCCTAATGGTTCAGGACCAAACATGCAGGCAAAAATGAAGGCTGAATCAGTGTTATTGAAATGTCGCTCCGATTATCAAGTGTGCAACTTGCAAATGAAAGAGTCATTCCCTGACAACCTTGGAGAGATGCCTCGGATGGTCCGGGTCTTCTCCTTTAAACTGAGCCTTGAAGTTTGCCAGCATTTGAAGCACCGATAAATATTCCAATGAAAGAACAATATTATCCGTTTGTGGAACTGTTATATCTGAACTGTAAGTCCCTATGGTAATTACATGGCCACCAATTTCGTTTATTTTTTTTATCACGGTATTATCGCTATTTTCATTCGTTCGAAGTAAAATGACCGAGGTTTGGTCGTTCAGCAGGCGAATTGGCCCATGCAAATATTCTCTTGTAGAGTATGCTTCAGAGTAAGTACCTGATGTTTCCTTAAATTTTAGCGCACCCTCCATCGCTAAGGGATAATACAAACCAGCACCAAGGAGAACTACGTGATCCTTTAGTTTATTTCCCCAGTCCCTTACAATTGAGTCATTTAAGATCGCTTTTTCCACAAGGCTTGAGGCTTTTGACATTTCTTTATCCAGCAATTGCGAGTTTAAGGCATCATATATCAAGATAGATACAGCATGTTGAACGGTATGGCTTTTAGTAGCAGCCACAGAAAGTTCGTTCCCTGCCATCGTAACAATTGAAAGATCTAAATTTCTGGCAAGAGTGCTTTCTGGGTTGTTGGTTATCCCGATAGTTCTGATGTTTTTTGATTTTGAGAATTTCATACTTGAAAGTGCATCAATGTTTTCTCCTGACTGGCTGAATATTATGTTAACTGGATTAGAAAATGTATCTGAAACTGTAAAATCATTAAAGTCAGAGGCCTGCAGAGGATATGCAGGTACACCACTTTTCAAAAGGAGGATAGAGAGAAAAACGGAAGCATTGTAACTGGTACCGCTTCCTGTTACATATACCATTGAAGAACCTCTTAGTATTCTCGCAATTTTTTGGACTTTATCTTTATTTTGCGATATTGTTTGTGAGATCGATCTGGGCTCCTCCCGGATTTCATCCAGCATGATTGTCATATTTCAAATATGATTCGTATGAGTATAAATTTTTCATAGAGTTTTGCAATCATGAAGCGCTTTAATACGAATTCATTATAACACTTTATCGAGGCGTATGGATTCGTTTAGTTTATTGGCAAATAAAGTGGTAACTTCTTCCGGAGTCATAGAAAATGCCTTCGTTAATGTTTCTGGAGAAACTATAACAGGCATCTCAAAGGAGCCTTACTCTAACAAAATCATGGACTATTCAGACCAAATTGTTGTTCCTGGTTTTATTGACATCCATACGCATGGTTATTTCGGTATTGATGCCGTATCATCTAATGAAACAGATATGAGAAAATGGGCATCTGCTATTGCAAAAAAAGGTGTTACCTCCTTCATTCCTACTTGTGCATCACTCCCCAAAGATCAACTTATAAATTTCATCAGAAAAATAGAAAAATTAATGGGATCCAGAAAACCTTTCGAGTCCAGGATAATTGGTGCAAGGAGTGAGGGGCCATTTATAAGCATGGAAAAGAAGGGAGCACATAACCCGGAATATGTTAGAAAAATCTCCATGGATGAAGTGAATGAAATAATCATGAGTTCTAACAACGTTCTTAAAATAATAGATATGGCACCAGAACTGGAGTTATTTAATCAGGCGATGTCACGCTTCCAATCCTCTGGCACATTAATAGCCGTGGGCCATTCAAATGCAGATTTTGCTACAGCATCATTATCCTTAGCTTGCGGGGCCAGGCTTATGACTCATTTTTTTAACGCTATGACTCAGTTCGGCCATAGGGAGCCTGGCATGGTTGGGGCTGGCCTGCTTTCTCAAAATGCTTTCCTGGAGATCATATCAGACTTTCATCATGTTTCTAAGTATGCCATCCAGTTAATGTCCAAAATACGGGGTTGGGATCGCATTATAGCCGTAACTGATTCTCTCTCTATTGGCGGAACAGAAATGGAGAATTCAAAGTTGAGTGGAATTGATATAGAAGTGCACGGCGGCGTTGCATGGATTAAAGACACCAACACTATTGCAGGCAGTGTTTTAACACTTGAGAAAGCATTTAAAAACCTAAATGGATTGGGGGTCAGTTTAAGCGACTGCATTAAAGCCCTATCAACTAATCCAGCATCTCTGCTGGGATTTAATGACCGAGGGGACATTGTCGCCGGCAAAATTGCTGATCTGAACGTACTGGATCGAAAATTAAACGTTATAAAGACTATTATTGGAGGAAATTTCATAGATTGATTTTGGTCGATTTATGAACCCAACCTCTACCTAATTTGAAACCAAGTTTTATGCATTTTAAAATTTAGAGAATAGAGCGCTGGCTCGATTTTTTAATATACTCTAGAATAATCACAGATTTACCTGCGGAGGTTGTCGAGCTAGGTTAAAGGCGATGGATTCAGGGTCCGACTTACCTCTGGAAGCACTTCTGACTGATTTGTCCAATGGTTATTACTATGCAATGAGATTTCTATATATGGCCTAAAAGTGCTTGAAAAATTTGTTTTGAGACACGAAATAGTGGTCTTTCTCTTCATAGTGATTATTTCTTTTGATGTCCATACTATTTCTAAAAAATTTGGATTTAGTAAGGTGAAGGTGTACCATGAGTATTCTCATCAATCACAATTGAATTCACATAATGCTCTTTTCCCAACTGTCCCTTTCTGCCTCTTTTCTTATTAAGTTCTTTCTCGCCATAAAACGGATCTTCAATGTATGATTCGAGTGTCTCGCAAGATGAACAATGTTTACTGTGTTCTTTTATCAACTTGGTGATATTTGTATCCATTCCCATTAATACAAGAGTATTTTTGTAGCTGTCACCTGAGTCAAATCTCGTGAAGTCTCCATTTTGGTAATTATAATATGTGTAAGCAAACGGATACTTTGGTTGGCCTACAAAGTCAGAAGGTGGGTCAGTCAAATAATTGCCATAACCAAATAATTGGTCATTTTCCATCAATTCTTTTCCAAAATTATGCCGTGTGACATTGGATCCTTCTGCCTTTCCATCAATGTAAAATTCTGGATTCAAGTATGCAACTTTCACACCCTTGTTTATGAGCTTTATATCGGAAGTATTGGTGTAAAGTGCTTCCTTATACTTCTTGAAACTCTCGAAGGAAATGTTTTTTGGACTGCAATCAATGAAAACGAAGTCGTTTTCATCTAACTTAGTTATGATATCTTGGAAAGTATTGGCTGGATTAGTCATTCCCCTGCGATTGAGTCTTAATTTTAAAGCAACATTTTGAAATCCTGCTTTCTTGTATTTTGACAGAAGATTTTCATAATGGTCAAGGGCTGCATCAATATCCTGCTTCGTACCTGGATCACTAATTGTAGGTATAAATTGACTGTAATTTATTGAGAATCGCCCTCCAATACTCTTTTGAGTCTCTACTAAGTTATCGAACAAAATGATCAAATCACCACTTTGTTTAACACTCCAAGAAGTGTTGTTTTTTAAATTGGCTCTAGAGTAGGGATAATCGACGAAAAATCTGTTAAATGACTGTATTGTCTCTACTAAATTAAGGTCCTCTTTTGGGTTTGTATGGCCAAATTCTATTAAGGGGGTAATAAAATTTTTAATAATGTTATTTTTAGATACAAGGTTGGAAATAAGTTGGGCAGTACTGCCCTTCCTTAACATCGGGATATATTTATACACATGAATAGATTATAACAATAATACTTAATCTTTCCTAACAACCATTTTCATGGAAATAGTTAATTTCATTTTGTCTTACCCTTTATCATTTTATAAATTGTTAAATTCTTTGACACCATTGACATTTTGAAAACCTCAAAAAGTGGCGTCATCTCCCCTATCATAGTCAATGATTTTGAATCTAAAATGACTTCTACCCCATTTATTGATCCATTTAATGCATTCCCTTTCTTTTCTATCGGTATAGAGACTTGAAAGTTGTATTTTAGGTCATTGCCTACCAACCCTCTGATTATCCCATTGTATTTCATGAAACTCTCTTTAATTGTACCAAGAATGTCCCTATAATGTAACTTTTTGGTTCGCAGGTTCAATGTCACTGAATAATCATTAATTGCCTCTTCAAGTTCAGGTGCTACATTTGGATTAAATGATATTTTTGCTTCAAATATGTATTTATTAGATTCTATATCTATGACTCTAGTGTTAGCAGCTTCTTTCTTATCGTCAATCAAACGTCCACCATATTTGTTTGTAAATTCATCTGCTATCTTGTCAAGAAACAATGTGTCCTCTTTTCTGAAAACCACACTCATTGAGAAGTAGTCTAAATCTATTGACTTGTTGGATATGTAATATATGGGTCTCTTTAAATTAAAAATAAGGGTTTTACCATACTTACCTGCCACAAAAACAAGGATGTAGATAGTTGCTGTAGTAATGATATTTATGAGTAGGTTTGAAGATATACTGACCAAAAAAGCATCAAGTGAGAACCCCATCAATAATCAACAATATCTTGGGTAATTACCCTATTTCTCATAAGGCTTGAGGAGGTCTTTCAGAACTTTATATTGAGCGTAATATTCACCCATTGAAGTCCAGTTTTGATTCAATACAATTGACCCAGTCTCGTACACACTTGCACTTGTTTGCTCTCCATTTATGTCCAAAATTAACCTCACCATAAATTTGTCCGCTTTCTGAACTTCGGTAACTATTATGTCTTTCTTTCCCAAATTTGACATATTGTAATATACTGCACCGCTTTGAGCAATGCCTGCCCTATTATAGAATCCGGCTCCACCAACCTGGTTTTTAGAAAAATAATCCAAATAGATGCCTTCCGTATTATAACCTGGAGTGACAATGTCTAATCCCATTTTCTGTGCGAGGTATGGACCAAATATTCTCTTAACATCTGTAAATTTTGAAAATATGATGAGATCGTCGAATATGTAGGAAAAGAAGAAATAGGGTGTCTCTACTTTTTTTGCAAATACTGAAATGTCTGTTTCCTCTTTGTTTAACGATGCATCATTCATGTTTTCGGCTTTTGCAGCCCTGAATAAGACTGGTAAATACGATTTGTCTCCGTCATTTGGTTCCACTTTGGTAATTTTCCCAACCTTGATCTCATTAATACGAAATTCAGCTCTCTTAAAGGGGTGTTTGATTATTTCTTTTCTTTTAGAATCTCGCAATTTGCTTGCAACTAATTCTAAATCTGCTATTGAATTGTCCCTGTAATAAGCAAAACCTCTCCCTATCATTATTACGCACGACCTATTTAGCTTAATTTGCATTTATTTATAAAAATTAGCTTTATCAAATTGGCAAATACTAATTTAGTTGGTCCCCCTCTTTTAAAATACTGAAAAATTTTAGTTAATTCTAAAATAGGTTCATATATAAAATTCATTCCTGTCTTATAGAGTATGGTTTTTCTCTAAGATATTAAAATAGGCATTTCCAAATAATGTTCTTTCACAATAAATTTGGGCGAGTATTTAAAGTAAGGTTTATACACTGCGTGTTAATAATTATCATGCAAAGTGGAACTATAATTACATCGCTGAATCTTGATGCTGAACTCGTCAACAAGGCTCAAGATTTCGGTCTCAATCTGTCGAAATGGGTAAATTCTAAATTGAAAGAGTTCTTCTACGGAAGCTTCATGCCATCAAATCAAGTACCTAATGAAAGCTCCATGACTAAAGAATTGGTTGTTAGGATGTCTCCACAATTCAAGGCATGGTTAGTTTCAAACAGGAATGACAAGAGATACATAGCCAGCCTTGAAAACCATCTAACCAAATACTTCACTGGATTGATATTGAATTCACCTCAAAACATCATTGAATACACATCCAAAATGAAAACAACGTCAAAATATCCAATTCTAGCCTTGAGACTCTACATCAAATACCTTGAGGAAGTGGGGCAAATCACATCTGAACAGGGTGTTCAACTGAAGAGGGTCCTTAAAGTGAAGAAATCCAAACCTGACAATTACGTTCCCACCGATGACAGGATTAGGGAAGTAATCGGCAAACTTACTGATCAAAGGGACAAGATATTCTTCCAAATCCTTGCATATAGCGGAGCAAGGATAACTGAAATGTCCAAGATGCTTAGCGAGTATGATCCCAAAATCTTTACAGGCATAAGCCATTTGCCAGGTATACGCTGAATTACAAGCGAGGACAGAAGAACTCATTCTACATATACATTCCAATTGAAGTTGCTGACAATTTGAAACGCTTCTACAAAGTGGACGCAAAGGCCATAACGAAACTGTTCGGTATAAAGACTGGATTGACACCAAAATATCTCAGAAAGTTGTTCTACAACAAGGTCATAATGGCTGGAATCCCTGAGAGTGTTGCAGATTTCTATGAGAGAAGAACACCTGCAACAGTTGGTTCTACCAATTACATGGAGAAGACAAGGGAGAATGACCTCTGGTACGAGACAGCATTGGAAACCTTAAAACAAACAATTTCCCTTTAATTTTCTTGTCCTCCTCTATTGTCTATTGCGTCAGTTGTGGCAATCGTCTCAAACCTGCTGATGCCTACAAGGTATTTGTCGACGAAAAGGAAGAAGTGCCTTGGAGCACACTTGAACATCTAGAATACAAGGGTGGAGAACCCATCTATGTGTGTTCAGAGAAATGCTACCAAGTTTTCAAGAAGAACATGAAGGAATTCTGGCACCCCGAAGGCGAATACTGATGGTCCAAGGTTTTACTGTTTTAATGTTCGAATAGGTTGATGAAATGCAATATGAAGTGAGAACAGAAAAATGAAGGGGAAATTCTATTTTAGATGTGGATATAAGTTCTGTAGATTTCGTGCATCCATTTCTATTTCTATGTATCCGAGAGGGTAATCGAAAAATTATCAAGCGATAATTTATATTTAAACAACAGCATTACTATTTCGAGGGTTAATATGGGAGTTTTTGTCTATCCGTTTAATGGAGAACGTGTGAAATATGAAGGGGCAAATTCAGTTTTAGAATTTAGAGATTGGGTGAATGGCTATGGGTCTGATTTTGCTTATACACAAGCTGTAGCGCAATCTGGTGATGTTCTAATATATGCTTGGATAGAGAAACCTGGTGAATGGCTATTAGTAGGGGACTCAATTATAAAAGACAACCACAAATCTGGAGATGTAGACTATTGCAACTGCGATAAGGATAGTATTTATGAGAGACACATCATCACGGGAGGTGTTAGGCTTTACCCAACCAATGTCTACAGCAAAGAGATAAATATGATATTGGGGGCTTTTTCAAAACTCGACCCTGAAACATACGTGCATTTGTTAGGAAAATCAGTATCTCACTGGTAATTCTTCTTTCCCATTTTTTTCTTCCTCTCTTTTTCCTTTTCAGCATCTTGTAGGTGTTTTGTGATTCCCATATAGTTGACCTCATCAATTGCCTTAGTAAATGGTTTGCCTGAATGATTTGCCGCATAATATGGAACTAAACCAAAGTCTTTCTTCATCTGTTTCAAAAACAAACGTATCCTTCTCCATTGCGATGATATTTTCTCAGTACCCATCCCGACTTTAGGAGCGTGAGTTCAACTTCCGAGTAGGCATCTTTTGATTGTTCTCCTCTAATATAGCCGTCCCATATTATGAAGAGATTCGGGTATAATAGGTGCATAAGTTTCGAAGCACTAGTTAAACCTATTACTGGGTTTATTTTTCCTTCATTGTTTACTTTGTATTCCTGCAGAACATCGAATGGTTCAGCAATTTTTGCAAAAGAAAACTCAGGCAGGGTCAAGAAATTGTTATCTAAAAATTACATATCTTTTATATCTGAAATTATAGAAGTAAAGTGCTCCACGCTTTGTCCAAATTAATTAAGTTCAAATTTATTTACTGCGTATCTAAAACTGGCAAAATTCCAAGTCGCTAACAGTAATACAAAGACTTCATTCTTCAATTCCCTTTTCAAAAGTCCAGTAGACATATCAAAGAAAGTGACCATATTTTCCTCTTTTTCAAAATTTACTCTGACGGAATCGAATTCCCTTAAAGTCAGATTCAACATAAATGGATAAGTATATCATGTGATGGGTTTAAGAATTTTCATTTTCCAGACAAAACTATAGTTTCATATCAATGAGATTACGATTCTTTACGGATTTATATCGATGAAAGGATACATATTACAATTGTTATCTTTTGTTAATTTTCCTAACAATTCTGCCTGATGTGAAGATAGAACCTTCATTTCTTTCCACATGCGATATCCTTGGAAATGAAACAGTTGGTCTACCGGGTTAACGATGCATTAACGACGATACATGAGAAAGTTGTTCTAACTCGACCTCAAATCAAGCTCCACGATTTCACCGGGAGCTCAAGGTTGAACACCAACGGCATAGGTAAATAAATTATATTACTCAAGCCCAAAATTCACCAAAATCACTTCTGTGAAGATTTACGTTGCCATAATCATTACAGGGTGTTAATTGTAGAGATTGAATTTTAGCGGGTTATGAAATTTATTAGAATGGTTAAATTGTAATATTGGATTGTATTAATAATCTATGGAAATACCGGGTGCCGAAGCAAAACCAAAACGCAAATGGAATTTAACTGCTTAAACCAAATCAAGAATGAGCAGGGCAAGAAAGGAACTTCACAAAGACCCTAAGAAGAGAAGAAAAGTGAGTGAACGCTTGAAGGTCGCATGGGAAAATAGAGAAAACAATGTCCTTGGGAAGATGAAATCTAGAAGCCCACTCAAGGATGAGACTAAACGAAAGATGAGCGAGGGTCATTATAAATATTGGCAGAAGCTTAGAGAGCAAGGAATAGTTGCCAAGAGAGTCCTGGTATTTAGAGGTGAAGAAAAGATTAAAAAATGATTGAGGGTTAGGTTCTCACTTAAGGCCCTCAAGGTTGATGGTATGGTTAATAATATAATACCCACACGATTGAAAACATTACTATTGGCTCATTGGCTTATTTTCCTTAAAATTATAGGTGATGAGCCCTGACTGACCGGTTGGTAGATGATGAACTCAAG
Organism: Thermoplasmata archaeon; assembly: GCA_021835265.1. Next base: position 3,537 of record JAKBQK010000202.1, on the reverse strand, counting down.
ATTCTCATTCATCCACTGCAGAGGAAGATGTTCCTGAAGTACGTAGAAGTCTTCCAAATAGAAGACAGAAAAACCGTAATTGCAGTTTCTAACCAAGATGAAGCTAGGGAAATGGCTGAGCAAATAGCACGGAGACTTTGAGGAATGGCTATTCCTGTAAGCTCCTATTACTACCGTATCCATCAGTACGCAATCTTATACACGGAGAACAATAGAAAATTATGCAACGCAAAAAAGGAAATCAAGGATGAAATTTTAACAAAAGTCCTAAAGGAAGGCGAATGCAGGAAATCTGCAATACACAGGGAACTGCAACCTGATAAGAGATGCCCATACAGAATGCACAATTAAAATCTCCTTTACCTGCATAGAGGCAATTACTACATTCTAGTTACGACCATTGTCAGGATGGCATATGGCCATTTTGGGCTCTCAAGCAACCTCCACATCTTTCTCAATGACGTTTCATACAGGATCAATTTCAATCTTATTTCCACAATATTCCCAAAATCAGAAATGCGTGAGTTAGTCCATGCAGGAAAGGAAATATCTGGATACAAGAAAGTCCAAGGTGGAACCATCAGTAGACAAACGTTTACCGCCAGGCAGATTGAGGGTGGAGAATACGACGAGAATGAGTATGTCTCCATGGGGTATTACAACTATCCGCTGAGGGACGACTGGCTCAAGGAAAGCCCTGAGTCTTTTGTTATGCCCTCAAATCTTTCAAAGGTCTTCCTGAATGAAATAGACAAGGGTTACAAATGGCCAATTAACGTATAATCAATGAACTATGGCTTATTCCCTGAGAAATTCGAGGACTTGGAAGAATGCAAGGTTGAAATCATAAACCATGAGAGCCCTAAACCAAAAATCCATATGGACAAGAGCGACCTGTCCCTCACTTACAGAAATATGCTTTCAAACGAACTGTAAAAGAGGCTGTAGGTTACATCACACCTGAACAACCTAGTGAAAGCAATAACGAAAGACGGGCTAATTGTCCTCTTTGCCGACTATGAATTCAATGTGTTCATATCAGACCTGAAATCACAGAGCAAAGGGTCATTTGAAAGGCTGAAGGAATTTACTGACTATGAAAAGTACAGTGCAAGAATAGCGAGTTTGAGGCATAACCAACTATTAGGATCAAGATCGCATTGGAACAAAGTCGAAATGGCAAACTCCCAAAATGCATTGTTTGAAGAAAAATTCCTTTTCCTAAAGAATCCAAAGACAACGATACTTTAACATTCATTTTTTTCATGCATCAGGATTAGTTTTATCTAAATTTTACTAATACAACACTCAATGGTTGAAAGATCAATATTGGATGAGTACGTAAATCGGCTGAATGAGACATACAAACAAGGTGACTATACAGAAATGTCTTATAGGACACACCTACAAAATCTAATTGAAAAGTCATTCAATAATTGCAGACTCACTGAAGAGGCAAAACAAGCTGAAAGTTCAATTGGTAGACCTGATTTTAAGGCAAGATATGGTGGTGCTGATATTGGGTATATCGAAACTAAAGATTTATTTACAGACCTTATGCCAGTATTAGAAAGTGAACAAATCAAGAAGTACACAGCAAGTATCGACAATTTGATCTTAACAAACTATTCTAGGTTTCTATTAATCCGAAACCAGGCTATAATATTAGATGTAGAATTGGTTCCTAAATACGAGGCAGACCAAAAGGGATGGAACGTGTCTGATGACAAAGTTGGTCGTTTACACAAGCTATTTGAAACCTTTTTGGAATTTGATTTACCAACCATAAAATCTGCTGAAAACTTGGCGACAGAAATGGCCAAAAAATGCAAACTTCTCAAGGATCTTGCGAAAAATCAACTCAATAAAGACCTTCACAATGTGAAATTTAAAGAGACAACATCTAGTATTTTAGAGTTCTACAAATTGATTCAAACACTCCTGCCAGACATCACAGAAGATGACTGTGCTGATGCGTATGCACAAACGATTGGATATGGAATGTTTTTAGGTAGGTATTACCAACTGCATTCTTCAAGGAAATTATCTCCCGGTAATGAAGGAATAACTAGAGAAAATGTTGCGCAATTTATACCTGAGAGCATTGGCTTGATAAGGAAGATTCTCCACGAAGCTGGATTTATGCTTCCAGAAAATTTGCGATGGATTGTGGATGAGATTTGTTACATAATGAACAAATCAGACATAGAATCAACTTTGAAGGACGTTACTGAAAGAACCGGGCATAAGTCAGAACGGGAAAAAGATGCGTTCTTATTATTCTATGAAGACTTTCTTGGAAAATATGATCCGGATAAAAGAAAATCAAGAGGAGTATACTATACACCTAGACAAGTAGTATCATTTATAGTTAGGTCTGTAGAAGCTGTTCTTAAAAGCAAATTTGGTAAAGATGACGGATTTGCAGACGACAGTGTAACAGTTCTTGACCCTGCAACTGGAACTGGTACATTTCTAAATTTGGTTTTTATTCGCTCTCTATTACAGTTGTCTTACACTGGGAGAGGCGGGTTAATTCGTGATAAAATTGATTCTCACGTTTTAAAGGATTTCTATGGTTTTGAACTTCTTATACCACCTTATATACTTGCTCACCTGAAACTCAGCAGACAACTTTCAAACTGGGGGACGAACATAGAAGGTGAAAGTAGAGTACAAGTTTATTTGACCAATACCTTAGAAAAGCCTTTTGGGAACAATCCTAGCACTCTAGACGCCTTTATGCAGGAAATCACAAAAGAAGGTAAAGCTGCAAGCGAGATCAAAAAGAAACCCATATTGGTTATTTTGGGAAATCCCCCGTATTCTGGAGAGTCGTCCAATAAGGGAGACTGGATGACTAGATCACTGAAAGAAGGCTACAATAGAGCGGATGGAAGTCTTGATGAAGGATATTACAAAGTTGAAGGTCAAGATATAAATGAAAGGAACACAAAGTGGCTTCAAGATGACTATGTGAAATTTATAAGATTTGCACAAAGAAAAATAGATGAACTGGATGAGGGAGTGTTAGCATTCATAACGAATCATGCGTATCTTGATAATCCAACGTTTAGAGGAATGAGATATTCCCTATTGGGATCGTTTGACGAAATATATGTCCTTAACTTGCATGGGAATTCATCTAAAAAGGAAAGATCCCCTGATGGGTCCAAAGATGAGAACGTTTTTGACATAAAACAAGGAGTGTCAATATCGATATTTATTAAGAACAAAAAAAGAAGAAATCCAAGTGTAATTCATTATTCTGACCTATGGGGTCTCCGAGAAGAAAAGTATAGATTACTGGACAAAGGAAACTTAAATTCACTAGATTGGAATAATTTGGCGCCTGCCCCCCCTTATTATCTTTTCACACCAACTTCAATTACAGATCCTTCTAATTATCGTGACGCTCCATCAATTGTGGATATATTTTTGTCGAATAGTGTAGGGATAATTACTGCTAGGGACGACCTTACTATTAAAAAAAATCCGGAAGAAGTTTGGCGAACAGAAGCGAGCCCTACATTTTTT
>JAKBQK010000317.1 GCA_021835265.1 Thermoplasmata archaeon | reverse complement strand
TTGAACCGGATGATTACTCACGGGCGTTCGACTATGCATTTGTACTCGCCAAACACTCAGATCGAGGTCCTGACGAAACAAATTATAGGCCTTAACAAACCACTAAAAAACCTCTGCAAATAGTTTTAACAACTTTATTTTACTTTATTTGAAATTACTAATGCAATACATTAGAAGCAGGGCTGATAGTGAGTCACCCAACATACAAAAAAAGATGGACACCTCAGCTGCTACTAACAATAATCCATTAACGGAATAGCTCACTAAATTGGACAGAGACAAACTGTGTTAGGAGGGGTTCGAACCCCCTCTATAGATTTAGAGTCCAACTTAGCTCTGGAAGCATTTCAGACTGATTTATCCAACGATTTTTACCAATCAGTTAGGTATCAAGTTGCGAGTTAAAAATACTCGAAAAATTTGACTTGGCTTAAGAAAAAGGTTTCTTTCTCTCACTTATGTCAACTAAGTTGTAGAAATAAAGAGACTGGATAAAATTTTCAACCAAAAATTTCATGAAGAAATTATATATTGTATTCGTTTAGACTGAAAAATGTCGATTTCAAGTATTCTAATTTATCAACTAATAAGTGTAGTACTTACGGCTGTTTTGGCATTTACAGCTATTGTGCAAACTTATAATTCACTCAAGTATGGAATCTACGCTAGGATGGAACCAAAATTTTCCAAAGATGGAGAAGCATATATGGATCTCATCATAGGGAACACTGGCCCTGGAATCGCCAAGGACATTAGTTGGAAATTAGAGGCCTATTCACCCGGAGAGACAGGCTTTGACATTTTGTATAACGAGTCGGGAAAAATAGCTATGATCCCTCCTAAATCAAACCTAGAATTGTATCCCGGAATTCCATATCACGAATCCTCTCTTATATCTAAAGTCAACGCAGGTGATCCTCAGTATTTTCCTGATATTGAAGAATTTAGGAGCTTCGACCTTATTGTCAAAAAGCCGAAACTTCGCTTTATGGTTGTTTCATTAAAATTTAGTTTTTATGCTGATGGGAGTCTTTCAAAATACGAACACAAAAATGAATTAAGGGAGAAATGGAAGAATAAAAAAAGCAATCTGCTGGTAAGAAAATAAAGAAATCCAACCATAGAAGGACAAATTAATCAAACGCAATTAAAAACAAAATGTCTTTCTCTAACAGACTCAATTAGGCATTTTCCAACAACATTGGAACTCGAAATTTTTGTAACGTTTTAAATACTGCGAGTTAATAATTAATATGGATAGAGGCGATAAAATTTCCACACAAAATCAAAGAGGCGGTTTAATTAAATAAGTATAGAATTTTGGCATCAACTTATCCCAATGGTTAAGTGATAGGCTGAATGAGTTTTTCAATGTTGGTTTTACACCCTTTGGCTAACCATCCACTAAAGAAGTGAACTCGCAAGTCCAATTGGTTGTGAATATGTCTGAAGGTTTTATAACCTCGTTTAAGGTCAACAGGTATGAGAAGAATTACCAAAAGAGCCTTGAAAACTACCTCAACAAGTACTTTAAAGGCTTGATATTGAGCTCTTCACAAAACATAGTGGAATACCTATCACACCTGAAAACTGCATCAAAATACCCAATTCTTGCTTTGGAGGGTATATATCAAATATCTCGTTGAGACTGACCAACTATCGTCCAGTCATGCTGAAGATTTGAGAAAAGTCCTTAAAGTAAGGCATCAAAGACTGACACATATGTTCCTAATAATGAGACTATCAAAAGAGCATATGAAAAGATAAAGGATGAAAAGGGATAAACTCTACTTTGAAATTCTCGCATATAGTGTTGTAAGGGTAACTGAAATGGCTAAAATGCTAAGTGATTTGATGTAAAAAACCTCACAAAAATAAATGATTACGCAAGATACTCAGTTAACTTCATATGTGGCCAAAATAATTCATTCTAAATCTTCATGCCTATTGAAGTAGTCAATAAGGTGAAGAGATTTTACAAAGTGGATGCGAAAGCTGTGACAAAAAAGCTTGACCAACAGTCAGGATTGACACCAAAATATCTTAGAAAATGGTTTTACAATAAAGTAATAATAGCAGGAATACCTGAAAGTGGGGCAGATTTGTATGAGGGAAAGTCTTTTGCTACTGTTAGTTCTTCAAACTAATTAGGAAAGACACAACAAGGAGCTCATTCGCACAAGCGGGCTATGGAAATCTTAAAACAAGCAATCCTCCTTTAATTTCTATGTCCTCTTCTATTGTCTATTGCGTTAGTTGTAGTAATAGCCTCAAACCATCTAATGCTTACAGAGTTTATGTGGATGAGAAAGTGGAAGTACCCGGGAGTATCCCACAAAATCAAATTTATAAAGGGAGGAGAACCCATATTTGTATGCTCTAAAAAATGTCATGAAGCTTTCAAAATGAATATGAAGAAATTTTGGCACTCAAATGGGGAATATTGATAATCGAGGGTTATCAGGGGTCAATTTTGGAGAACCTAGTCAATGGATATTATTAAAATCGAATGGGAAGTCAAGGGAGGGAATGTAATAAAATGCAAGATAAAAGTATAGGGGATTGACTGGTATTACTATATTGGCTATCACAATAAAATTTATATGTATACTTATCTCTATTGTCTCATGAAAAAAGCTGTATGTTTTTCACATTCTAATGACCAGTTTGAAACCCCAAATGAGTTGATGGAGTGGTTAGATTTTGGTTTGAGATATACTCATAGGGGGTACTATAGATATAGAAAGGCCCCTGGACTTGGCAAACTTGAACCTGGATCTTTGGTTTTCTTTTACAAAAATAAGCTATTAGTTGGGAGTGCGGTTGTCGAAAAAGCTTCTAGACCATTGGAGAAATCAGAAATAGAAAGATGCGATGAAATTTACGGTTACGACGATGGTTGCGCAGAAATGGTCAATGTAGTGAAATTCTTTCCCAATTCAATATGGGTATGGGATGAACATGATCTAGTTAGTGAGGATGAATT
>JAKBQK010000174.1 GCA_021835265.1 Thermoplasmata archaeon | reverse complement strand
AACAGGTAAAAATAGATGTCAAGTATAGTATATTAAGAGTATATTAAGAATGCCGAAAGTAAAGCATCATGATCATCAAGAGAAGAGGCAATGTTAATGGCCTCTAATATAAATCTGCAATGCCCGAGATCTAATGAGATTTTACAAACTCCTGAACAATTTGTTAAGCATAGCATGCACTACTCTACCTGCAAAGAGCTTTATTATTATCTTTACAACCTGGGACGGATATCACAAAGAGGGAGATATCCTTGAAGCCTGATTTCACTCTGGAATATTCAGAATTCGAATTCGCTGATGCTCTCGCAAGCAGCTTTGACAAAGATGATTACTCCGTCGTAATCCCAGCAAGCAGGCAGCAGAAGTATTACGATGTGGCACTTCTCAAATTAGAAAGCAGAAAAGTCAAAACATTCCAAGTGAAAAGTTCCAGGTGTTATGAAACACCTCCAGCAGATCGCAAGAAATACCATATAGACTATCATGGATGGTTCAACAAGCTGGACAAAATAGACAAAAATCTCGATTTTATTGTGCTTACCGTGTACTTCCCATCCTTTTTAAAAACCGGTGGAAAAGGCAGAATAACAATGTTCACGGCAACTTTAGTTTTCACTCCAGAAGAGGTTAAATCCTACAATATGGATAGAGAAACATTCTATATTGGAATCAATGGAAAGGATAGGTATTTCGTTTGCAGGTCAATAGATCCTCCCAAGGATATAAGAAGCAACAAATATGAGTCATGGATAGGACCCTTCAAGAAAGATTTCTAATTCTGTCTTGTATTGTGAATTCACATCTATTTTATTTTGTTGAATGCCCACTGTGATATACAGTTCCAGAATCTGAGCATCTCGGCTTTTATGAAACAAAAAAAGAAATTTTTGCCAGAATGATTGAATAAATAAGAATTGCTTGATAGAACCAGATGAATGAACTATTTGGGGTGATAGACCAATACAGGATACATCCACTTCAGGCATTTTCCTCTTCACATCAAATTTCAGGCGACAACATGCCATGACGTCTTACGTCTTTCACTGATTCTTAGTGGGACTTTTAGCATGAATTTCCATATTTTACTTCCATGATGCATACATGATTAAGGGCAAAAACAGATAGTGCATTGCATTCACTGCAATGAATTAGTGCAATTTTTTCCCTGTGAATTAGTGGCAGACCCGCTATTACTATGGAAAACCCTCACTTCACTGCAATTAGTGAAGCATATTGCACTATTGCACTGATAGATAGTGCAATGAATGGCTTGCTATGAATTAGTGCAATGCAATTAGTGCAATGCTTACCGAGTGGCTATTTCTATAGGTCCGCTGATATTGCACTATCTTTTTTCCGAATTTGTTGCATTAATAGGTAAAAAAATTAGTGAAGTATACTACACTGAGCATTCCATTTGTGAAGCGTCATGATCCATCTATTGATACAAACATTCGATTGCTTATAGAAGAGGGATATTCTACCAAGGAAATTGCAAGTGAAACGAAAAAGTCCAAAAGGACAATATACAATTATGCAGAGAACCTTAGCCTAAAATTCAAGAAACGGGGACGGCACCATGATGAAGAACCACCTCCTGAAGATTCAAAGCAAAGGGACCGGTCCCCGAGGAGGAAATCAGGACAAATATCATGAAGAGGCATGTTAAGGTCATGGGCGAGAAGCTTGGAACCCTGACCGTTGAGCACGAGCTTGAAATGCGTAAAATCGTTGTTGCCCTGGAAAAGCACACTCCTATTTTCGAGTCCGTTGAGCAGATGGGCATGTCGAGGGAAGAATTTATCGATGGTGCAATAGAGATAGGATATAAGGAACTCAAGGATGTTTATTTAAGGAAAGTAAGAGAGAAGGAGGAGAAAAAGGCGATGCAAGAATTTTTAGAGATTAGAAAGTTGATAAACAGCATGAGATGAGGGGAATTAAATAGACAGATCAACTAAGTTGATCATGCTGGTCCTGAGGTAAGTGAGAATACATGGGCGTACCACTTTAATCTGCACAGGATGGCATGTTCCTTATCTTTGTTTCCAGTTTACTCATGCCTTAGGTGCAGCTAAAAACCCATAGTAATTAAAAAAAGGAAGGACCATAGAACGATGATAGACATTATATCTGAGAATAATAGAATTCACGCAAATTGCAACAAGGAGAAAGTTTCAATTCGATAGTTTTTAGCATTTTGCTTATAAACTACGCCTCAATTCTTTCTTAGCATAACCTATTATTTCGCATATAAATGTGTTATATACTATAAAAAACTGGTTGAACATGTCAGCAACTTGCAAATAGTTGCTACAAAACTGCCTATTGAAAGGTTCTATGAGTATATCTGATTTGTTGTACCATTCTAAAAAAAGGTAAAATATACTTTCGAAGAAAGACAGTTATTGAGACTCTGAATGTTATAGTTTTACAACTCTTTTATTATCCGTCAATTTACCAGGATTACGCAGGAAATACTATGCACTTCGTGCTCTCAAATTGAAATAGATTCATTTGCCTTTTGTTGAGGAGTCTGAAACTGCTGTGTAAGGATATTTTTGTTCCAGTTGAATTGCCAAGTCAACATCCTCTTCATTTGCTACAAGTAAGAACTTTTTGCCGTTGTACTCACACAAATCGAAATGCTTATCATCGGTCTTACCGACCTTCTTACATCCATTCGGGGGTCTTGGTGGCCATAGATTGAATAAATGGACTTCTTTTATGGCAATGGGTTTGTCTGCATTTCTTCGAAACATGTAAATACCATCTCTGTAGTCTGACATGGAAGACGCATAAACGTTTTCGTTATGCCCTATTTCCTTCACTAGCACCGGAGGTTCATGTTTGGTCATCAATGCTGCTGGATCCAGAAAACTTTCTCTTATCTCTCTATATCGTATACTCTTCTCTGAACGGTTTAGTGCTCTCGAAACCCATTCCGTATGGATTCTACCAAGTACTTTCAACTGCTCTTTGTTCAGGATGACACCAGTCTCAAACCCGCTGTCAAGACCTAATGGAGAAAAATTAGAAGTCATGATGATACCGAAGCTTTCGTCGACTAGGATAGATTTTGCATGCATAAGATCATGACAGAATACTTGTCCTCCTGCATTAATTATCCCCTTTATAAATTCCGCATTTCCTTTGTTCGGTCTTGTAAAGACTCTCACACTGATCCCTTCTTGTGCCCGCTTAAGTATTTCTTGAGTTACGGTGCTTTCCATGGAAAACGACCATGCAGATAGAGAAATTGACCTCTGTGCAGATTTAATAGCACTCATTAGAAGAGAAGACAGCAATTTACTTTCCTTCATGGTCCAGCATAATTTCTGCGGTGAATATTCTGGATTTAGGAATTCCAGGTGCTTGTTTTGCGTACGGAGCCTTGAGTCTGAACCTTCTAGCCAAACCTCTCTTTCCGCCTCCAACCAAAAACCTGTCAGAAACTGGTGAAATAACTCCTTTACCGCATCCGGTTCCAATATCACTGTGAGCTCCAGATTCTCCTGCATTGCACGTTTAGTCAGATTATTTGTAAAGACAGCACCCCTTGGATTTGTTTCGGGATCCGACAGCATGAATTTAGAGTGGAGATGTTCTGCAGTCTTTATCAACATCTTTTGGCCCAGGTTCTTAAGAAGATTTATCAGGGCCACGTTCCTCTCTGATAAATCAGAGTCATCATCCTCATACCTGCTATTCACCTGGTGTTCAGGGGCGGTGAGCATATAGACCCTCACACGTCTCTCAATAGCTTTTTCAATTTCGGATATTATTTCTGACTCCTGAATCATGAAACTAGAAATGCATAGAATTTCTTTAGCGCCCCGAATAATGTTCAAGACCGTGTCGATCGCTTGGTCTGTTCCGGACTGGAATATTCCAGAATCATCGGTTATAACTGGCTTGCTGAGGCTTGGTTTCATTGAAACGAGGACCGGTCCGGCCAAGATATCACCATTATCAATTATGTGTTTAATTTTCTTGGGTCCCAGCATTCATTTCACCTCCGTCAGATCGACTGGTGCTAGCAGATACCAACGTTTTCTCATCGCCTCCTCTGAAGATTTATAGAAGTTTTCGTCGACAGCTTTCAACAGTTCTTCTCTTCCTGGCATATTCAGGTTGAACTCTTTGAATTTATCCTCAACCGTTGCCGAAAGAACAAGATACTCTTTCTCTGAAAGGTAGTCATTGATTTTTGATAGCATGTTATATTTTACCCACTTTTCTGCATCCTTCCTGGTACGAGGGGTAATTGAAACGCTAAAATCATCTACCATGAATCTTTCAAGACTGTCAGTAAATACCGGAAAAGATTGTATCCTCCTGGTAAAAGTTTCTCTTTCTTGTGGCGTGGTCTCTTCAAAGCTCACCCTTAATTTCCCAAGATCGATGGGGCCACCACTCCAAGTAGCAAGTCTGGGGCTCAACAACATCTGTTTCCAGATCGATTCTAGGTCAAGAGGAGGCGTTTCACCAATAGTTATAGGTTCCTTTTCCTTTGGATTCTTAAGCATCACTCGATTGAAGTTGTGACCAAGTTCTACTTCAAGAGAAACGTCAATTGTCTCGGACAACGGAATTCCCATGGGTTCTACGGATTCGAGAACTATGTTCTTCCTGCCATCAAACCAGACCAAGCATTTTTTCCCTTTTGCGTCAAGCATGTAATCTGGAATGTGTATTGGTTTTGGAGCACTGGTAGCAACTGTCTTTTCCTGGCCATTTCCTGCTTCCTTTTTTCTATCTGGATCATCTGAATAAGAAACCTTGATAATTCGCTGTAAAATCACAGGATCCGAGGTGGAAAATATTTTGTATTTCCCCCTTTCTGGTAACATAATATCGCCGTCAAGAGCGTATTCTGCATATGGTCCTGCCCTTCCAGATTCATCTAGAAACCCAAGCTCCATGTACCTGGAAATAAGATTTTTTGCCATCGCAGGGGGTTTATGAGGTAACATATGATCAATTATCAGATCCGGTGTTACTATATTGTATTCTTTCAACAGACCTATTAATGCTTCAATATCGGGCCTGTTTGCATTCGAACGAAATGTTGCAATGCATTCGAAGCAGTCAGTATCAAGTTTCCTGCGGAGTCTCAGTTTGTCATTTATCATGCATTCCCCTCTGGTTTCCAGCCATCTTAAATTCGGGCGTTATTTCATTGGCAAGTTTTGTAACCAAGAAATCACCATCCAACTTTTTGAAAAAACTGTGATCGCCCAGTATTACGAGCTGGTATCTGCTCCTAGTAATGGCGACATTCAACCTGTTTGGGCTGTCAAGAAATCCAGCATGTTTAGTTCTCACCATTGAGAGAAAGACGATATCTGCCTCTCTTCCCTGCATGGAATCAACATTTCCAACAAACAACTTGACGTTCCTTTTACCCAATGTTATGTAAGAACCCTTACCGCCGTAGGAGCCTTGAAGCCTTGCTCTTAATTCGCTTGTTTGCTTATCATAGAATGTTAATACTGCGACATCCCAATAGCTCCCGTCTGGCTTTCCATTCTTTTCTGCCCAACCCACAAAGCTTCCAACTTCTTCCATCACAGCATCCACTTCGGAGATGTTCCAGACACCACCATGCTTTCCGGACCTCTGCTCTTTGCCGTTAACGTTAATCCATGATACCCTTTTTGCGTATCGTTGAAACGACCAGTCCCTGTTGACTTCTCCATCCATTAATGAAAATGCTTTTCCCTTTGAATCAGAATATACAAACTTTCTGGCGAAGTAGGATATTTCCGGATGCATTCTTAGTTGATGAGTGAGCCTCTGCCATCTAGTTCTCTTAAGCCTTTGGTCAAATCCAGAAACCAAAACAGAACCTCCGGGGCGTCTGCCTATTCCCAGTATTAGAGCTTCGATCACTGAGGGGAGAGAAATTGTTTCAATATTGGCAATCTTGTTCTCAACCTCGCCGTTCACGGCCTGCCACGCAGGCAATAGCTGCTTCACCTCCTTTCTGTATTTCATTGAACGTTCAGGAAGGCTCTTTAATTCATATGCTCTTATAATCCTCCAGGAAATCTGGCTCGCCAGAGAATTCTCCCTACTATTTTCGTCCCGCAGTCCATCTTGAGATACTATTCTCGAGTCATTTTGATGGTAGAGATAATTTTGTCTGTATTTGAGTACCCTTGGTATCTGAAACCCAGGAAGAGGGCTTGCATCAATTGGAATGCAGTCCAGATTAGGACCGAGTGAATTGATGTCCTCGAGTAAAACATCAGCTGCGTTCATGGATATGCATCGATCAGTAGCATCTCGGAAGTGCTTGGTAAAATTATGTATTATAAGATCTGAATTCAAACTCTTTAGCTGCGTTTCAAGGATAAATGAATAGTTCCTGGATTGCCCTCTTGAAGGGAGCAATGCAGAAATCTTCTTTCCATCCTTTTTCTTTTCTATACAGTTGATTGCCCAGGATGCAGATAGGCAGACTTGTTCGAATTCCTTGTAGCTAAAACCTTTGTCATCATTCCTGAACCATTTATGGTATATGTCTTCAAGAATACCTTTGACCTGATCATCAATTAGATTCTGTTCAACAAATGGAGAGAGTTGCTTCGGGTCACCTGATATGATCCACTTTTTTGCGAACATAGCAGGGACAAGGAATTCCGTGAAGGTGGTCTTGCTTGCTTCATCTAATATCATGACATCAAAGACGGAATCGAATCTCTCGAATATAATCGCATGTTTCAACCTTGGATATTGAAGAACGCCTATAGTGGTACCGCATACCACATTTATTGTCGAATCTAGGAGTTCCTGTATTAGAGTGTCTGCGTTGTTACTCTGTAAACTGAGCAACCAGTCACTCTCAACTTTAGAACGATTATCCTTAGCGGACAAGCCACGTATCAGATCATCCTTGAACGTGCTGACATACTCATCATACGTAAGCTTCGCAACCTCCTCGGGAAGGCTTCGATCCCTAGGTGCAATCCTAATGGGAACAACTATTTCTCCAAACTTTCCTAAACGTTCAAGCACATTGTCTACCGCAACATGTGTCGAAGCAACAACAAGCACTCTTTTTCCCTCTTTCACAAGTTGCAGGATTATTTCTGAAATGACAGTTGTCTTCCCTGACCCTGGTGGGCCCTCGATGATGGCGAAATCTGGTGTGGCAAGTGCTTTTTTCACAGCATTTCTCTGAGCCATAACTCCTTGGATTGTATCATCTGTCAGCAACTTCCAATCGGGTTCATCGATCTTTTTCATATCTTCCCACTCTGCATCCTGTTCTCGAACAGAGAGCATAAGAAGTGGAATCATTTCCTTGTCTGGTTTATCAATTAGCTTGGTAAATGCTTGCACCTCACGGTTAATTTTCAGGTCTGATATATCAGGATATAATGTTTCACTTTGCGGGAGCTTATCAACAATAAGAACTTGGTCGTCTTGAAAAATATCCAATATCTTTATTCTTTTCTTTTGTTTTTTATTCTCTGACCCTTTCACGACCTCGTAATAGTAAAGAGTGCGAATGCTTCCTTCCAATATATCATTCAAAATCGTTTTATAGGGCTCCTCATCAGTCTTGTCTATATTCTGCGGTATGGAAATCTGTATTGCGTACGCCGATGCAACTTTGATGTAATTGCTCTGGATGATTTCAAGTTTCCATTGAAAGCTCATGGAATTTGAAAAAGATTTGAGATAATTCTGGTATCGTTTTAGGTAGCTTATATAGATTGAGAGTTGTTTTGAGGAATATTCTCTGAGATAATTCCCCTTGTTATCCAGGTTTGCAAAATAGAGAGGATCCTGCAAGTCACGAGCTGGCATCAGTGCTTCTCCTATCGGATTTCATTGACAGTAAATCTCTAATCTCATAGGGGTTGAACAAAAGGATCTTTCCTTCATTATGCCCTGAACAACCTTCCTTCAAGATATAATGCATATCTGCTCCTACAGTCAAAGAAGACAGCGCCGCCTCAACTACCATTAGATTTGTTCCTCCAGTTACACCGAAATAGACTCTTCGGTCGGGAAAAGTTTGTTTAAGTGATAGAAACCTGGCAATTATTGCCCTGATACCATCTCTTAGAGCAGAATTTGTGAAAGCGGGTATGACTGTTATCGCCTTTGATTCTAACTTTAGTTCTTTGAGCAGGTCGCTTGCGTTATCGAATACTTCTTTGGAGGTGAGCAATTCAATGTGTATTGGACTAGTCTTTTCGACTATCTCTTTCACATGAGCAGTAGAGTGACCGCACAGCAGTAGATGCACTGATCCTTTTTCAATGAGGTCAAAAGTGGTGTTGCTATTATCATCAATCAAAGAGTCCAACATTCCATTCATCCTTTATTTTCGTCTCTTGGTTCTATCACTTCTGTTTTCACTTCAAATGTAGATTTCGTATCAAGGTATTTAATTTCTCGTTCTAAAAGATAGATATCGCCTGACCTCATTATTGTAACTGTTAGGTTCCTGATTCTTCCCTCTTTATCGTAATGTCGCATTATTGGAAACGTATCATTAGTCACTATCCAAACTGTATAGTTCCTATTTGCAAGAGAGAGTCCTCTTAGCCATATTATGTCGTCTGCCATGGTTCTTGCCGGGCAGAGCACAATTTTTCCTTTGTTGATCAGATCGTCAAGAGCCTTTTTATTGTCTATTTTGTGAATGCCCGAAGCATCAATGAAGATTTCAACTTCGTCAAAATGCTGACTCAGCAACTTCTCCGTTCTTATAATGTCTTCAAACCTTGCATGATTATCATTTCTTGAATACGCAATATTGAGACCGTCTACAATTGCTATACTTCTTGGGTTAGAGTCTTCAGTCCGTGCTTCATTACAGGGCACACTAAAGAAAGCCAACTGGCCGCTTATACTGCATTCAACAATATTTTCTTTGTATTCCATTAACATGATATCTCTACTGAAGATTTACCATTATGCAGAAATTGTTTCTCAATATGGAAACAGTTTTATTATTATTTAGTATGTACAAAGAATGATCTCAAGGAAAACTACGTCTGAGAAGCAATTCGTTCATATTTTCTCTGAGGGGAAAAGCGTGGACAAGACTTTTATTTCAGCAATTAAGAAATTCCAGATAGATCGTGTTTTCGTTTTCTTAGATCTCCACACCAAAAAGATAGATGCTAAGAAAGATTCTGAGATTAAATCTTCTATTGAAAAGTTGAAAAAAATAGGCTTAAGTGTGGGAATTCAGGTAAGCGACATAAATGTGGATGCAGATAATTTACATGATGTTCGAGATAAAATACTTGATCTAAGGGATAGATACCCAGAATCTGAGTTTTACTTTAATATTACAGGCGGCAAGAAAGTTCTACCCCTGAATCTGTTTACGATGTCAGTTTGGATAAATGGCTCTGCATATTATGTTGAAAAGGATGGCACGATTTTTGAATTCTCAGTACCTAGAATTCAACCTGAAAGTCTAGACCCTGAAAGTCTTAAGTTTAAAGTTCTTTCAATTGTGAATAAAGCCACTAAAGGTGAAAATGGTTTTATCCTTTATTCTGAAGCTTTTGATGAGTTCAAAGAAGTTTATAAACCAAAAAGACAAAATGATTCTGGGCGATACCCAGTTGCACGAAAGGGAACCTTTTCAAAATTGGTGCGAACCCTGATTGAGGAAGGGCTACTCAAAGAAGAATATCTGAAACCAAGTCATAAAACTAAGGCGCTTAGCATCACAACGGATGGTATATTCACAGTTAACTTTGTAAAAAGATCATCAGTAAAAAATGCAAATGAAAATAAGTCAAGAATTATCTAAATCTTTCTTTATGAGGGACACCACATTTATTTTAAGTCCTTCGCAACTGTGGATACTTCTGCGATAAAGAAGTGCGAATGTAATTAAGTCAGAACGCACAGTGTTCGCTTAGAACATTAAGCGCATACCTCCGGACCCGTTTATAACCTATTTACTTTTGTGTGTAATTTTATCATTCTATTTTTGTTCGAGTTAATACATTAGACCGTTTTCTCCTTAAGCGAAATCTTATAATATAGCAAGATACATAATGCAATTGTGTCTGAAACAATTGAACTAGACGTTAACACAAGGAAGCAAGCCTTTATAAATCATTATCAAGATCAAATTGAAGTAATTACTTGCAAAAGATGTGAGCTGTCAAACTATTGTGAATCTCCTGTTCCAGGAGAACTTTTTCCATTCTCAGATTTTCTGTTCATTGGCTTGGCTCCTGGAAGGTTTGGTGCAGAGATATCTGCTAAACCCTTTACTAGGGATCGTTCTGGATCGTTCTTTCGCAAAATGGTGTCTTATTTGGAAGGTGAAGGTATGATTGTCAGCATAACAAACATTGTAAAATGCAATCCTACGGATGACTACGGTCACAATCGAGATCCAAAAAATATTGAAATAAACAAATGTTCGCTGCACTTGTTGAAAGAAATCATGTTTACAAAGCCCAGAATTATTGTAACACTTGGTAGAATAGTAACGTCTCATCTAACAGGCATCAGAAATGTGAAAATGGATGAAGTATGTGGGAATGTGATTCAAACAAATGGCCGTATAATAGTTCCAATATATCACCCCTCTGCTGTTATAAATTACCATAAGATTTCAAAGGATCGGTACGACTTCGTCTTTCAAAATTTGGTAGAAATTAGGGAAAGGTTGAATTAAATGAACATTCGTGAACTACAGAGGTTCCAGCAGAAACATGACGTTGAATTTCACAAGGATGTTATGGGTTTTTCAAAGGAAAAACAGATTGAGCATTCAACCTTTCACTTGGCAAAGCTGACAGGGATACTCGCAACATATTGCGAAAAAAGTCATCACGGAGAAGCAGTTGATTTATTAGGGACTAAGGATAGAATTGCAGATATTCTTGTATTTGCACTAAAGCTTTCTAATCTATTTGATATGGATCTAGAAAAATCCTACCTTGAACGAATAAAGCGAGTCGAAGAACTAAGAAAGAAGTAATATTCGATTGGCTTATGAATGAAGAGAAATTGAAATCAGAGGAACAGAACCTTGAGTTGAATCTGACACAATTCTATCCTGATGTCTGGCGGTATATTGATTCATGTTCGGTAAAGTATCAGAACGACTACTTTAGATTTCAGAAGTTACAGAGTATCATCTTGATTTGCATACCACTCTTTGTAATCCTATCTGTCACTCTTAACTACGACTTTCCTATGGCAATATTACCTTTCCTTCTCCTTGTGGTACTTGTTCTGATCAACACACTCTTGCCAGCAGAGAAGTATGCATTGGCTTGGCAGATAACGAGGTCCGTTTCTGAATCTATTAAACGGGAAGTCTGGTTATATTTTATGTCATGTGACTCCTTTGGAACTGGAACTCCAGCAAAGACATCAGATAGCAGGTCATATTTTATAAGCACTGTGACCAAGTTGGTCAAATCACTGGACATTAAGTGTGGCTCTATTCAGGGTGACGAGAAAGGTGGGTTTTATGTCACAGATTATATTGATAAAATGAGGCTCAGTGACACAATGCAGAAATTCGATTATTACAAGCGATATAGAATGGATGACCAAATAAACTGGTATAAGAACAAGTCAAACCGCAATGGGTTGTTAGGGAAAAACTTTTACTTATCAATGCTGATTGTCATATTCATTTCGCTGGCCTTATCATTGGTTCTTGGCTTAATTTACCATGGATACCTCGAAGTGATCGACCTGCTTGTGGCAATTATTCTTTCGTTGCAGTCCTACGGTAACTCAAAGCGCTTCATAGAATTGGAGTATACTTACAAAAACACTTTCTTAGAGTTAAAGGAAATCAAAGAACGTGCAGAGTCCCCTTCTGCCGATGAAACCTGCAAGATCGTTAAATTGTTTGAATTGGCAATTAGCAGAGAGCATGAAATTTGGAGATATAGACACGGTGCAAAAGCTTAAGTAGCAGTGTGTAAAGTAGTTTAGCTGATAATAATTAATGGTGAAAAATGGGTAGAAGAGTTTTTATTTCATATCAGCACGATGATCGTGAACAGGCACGGGGATTTGCTTTGCTACAATGGAATAGATCAGTCGATTTCACATTTGTAGGCAGGCATCTCTTAACACCAGTTAATAGTGATAATGAATCATATATTAAAAGGAGGGTAAGGGAAGAGATGGATGGGACCTCAGTCACTGTGGTTTTGATTGGTCAAAACACTAAAGATAGTGAATGGGTAAGAACAGAAGTGGAGGACAGTATTGCAAGAGGAAATGGGGTGATTGGTATAAAATTGAAAAACCAAGAAGATGCACCTGTTCCTGACTACTTGAGTTCCAAGGGCATAGAAGTTATAAACTGGAATCCTGCTGAGTTTTCTGATGCTGTCGAAAGGTGTGCACTAGTAGCTGGCCGAAAACCTCAAGGCCCTCCTTCATATAGCAAGTCAGTGATTGGAGGGTGTGCAAGGTAGCGGGGAGATGATAATATATGAAGAATAAAGAATCTGATGATACGAATTCGGTGGATTACATCCCTCCAAACCCACCTTGGGTTGAAATTAATGGCGACCCTGGAAATGGTGGATTCTTATCTTTCTATTATTCTGACCCTTATTCTGATGTGCCCGTAAGAAGGATAAGCAGTGAAACGGACAGTAAATCTGATCCAAATATTGAAACTAAAACTTATGGGCTCTTCAGTACATGTGAACCCATGATGCGATCATCGATCGTTAATGAAAAATTGAAGTATTTGCTCTTCTGCACAAGAAGGGAAAAGACAAGGGTACTGACAGGCTATTATGAACTGAAATGGTATACTGTCGGCCCGACCATAAAAGGATATGCCATGAAAAATGGGCATGCTAAAAATGATTATATTCTAGCTGCTGCTAGAGCAAGGTTTGTTGACCCCGGCTTTGTCCTCTCTGAACTAACTGGTTATCTAGAAGGAACTGATCTTTCAACTCGGTTTAGAACCTTCCACAGGCTTAGCCCGAAGGTAACAATAAAACTAATTTCGCTTTTAGATCATACAGAAGATATGACTGCAAAATACCTAACGGAAATAAAGCGGCTTGAAAATGAAAATCTAAAAAGTGTTGGTTATACTTACCCGAATTGGAAAAAAACATCTTCATTTTCATGGAATGACGCTGGAAAGTATTTGGGAAAAAGTGATAAGTCATGAAATATATATGTGAAAACTGCAACTATACATTCACGAGTGGAGCGCTCTTGAAGCTGTGCCCAAATTGCGGAAGTATAGGTACTATTGTAAAAGATACCTCTCCAAATGGTCCTCGATAACTTTATGGCAGAGTGGTTAGATTCTTTTTTAATATTAGTTTTGGATTTGTAGGGTTAATTTCCTCTATTTAGCCCAAAGGACTTCTGTTTGAAATTAATAGAAAGTTGTATACTTCGCATAATGGATTAATTTATAGTTTGGAAAACGACGATGACAGTTACAAACGAGAACAACTTTATTTATAGAACAGTTTCTTAATTTCCTTTATTTTTCAATGCAAGTTCAATAATGGAAGCTAGTATTCCCGTTCTCTCAGTTTCAGGCATATTCTCGATCAGTGCCTTGATCTTTGGATCTATCAAGCCTCTGTTCTCAAGTTCCCTCCGTATGTGTTCTTCCTTCTCCTTGAGTTCAAGCGTCGCTTCAATCGTTAACGGAAGCCAGCACATACGACAATAGTTTGCATTACTCGGATTGAGTGATCCGCATCTGGCACACTTGATAGGCAGTGGTTCCTTGTTTCCTGATTTCTCAACTTCGACGCCATAGGCTTTAAGAATCGCCTCATCGGTTTGCTTGCCTGATAAGTGAACATAGGTAGCCATCTGCTTTGTTCCCGGTACCCATCCCATCTGTGCCTCCAGCGGAGCTTCTGCGACCCTAGAAGCAAGCATGGATGCCCTTGTGTGCCTGAACAGATGAGGATATATCCTTCTCTGGATTCCGGCCCTCTTCAGTATCTTGTTTAGCTCCTTGTGAACGTCGTCATAGGTCATAGCCCTTCCCCTTATACTTTCGGATAAATTGCAAAATAACGGGGCACTTAGGTCATTCCTTAAAGGATGGCCGTCAAGCCATGCCCTCAGGTATGCTATAGAATCGCCTACTATCCTCACTGGACGGGTACCAGTCTTGCCCTCAAATGGAACGTCCAGCACTGCGCCATAGTTATCAAACTGCACGCTCCTTATCCTCATGAGAAGAAGTTCTCCTATACGGCACCCTGAATCGTAAAGAGTGGAAAAAATTGCCCTGTCCCTGGAATTGTTGCAGTTGCCTATGATAAGATTCATTTCTTCCCTTGTTATGAGATCAGATTGCTGGATCTTCTGCTTTGGCTGCTTTATCTTGACGCCTTCAAATAAAGACTCAAACTTTCGCTTAGATAACTTTTTGTGATAGAACTTCTTAAGCATTCTGAGATATGTGACTTTGGTCCACTCCGAATAACCGTCATTCAACTTTAGCAATATCTTTTTTATGTCATCCTTTGAAGGATCAAGGAACTTGTCAGGAGTCCATCTTGCGGCAACCCTTAGTCGCTGGAAATAGTTTGATCTCCTTCGTTCGCCAATGTTTTCAAGAAGAAGGTCACCATCGACGAATTCAATTATAGCCTTCTTTACTACTTCAGGCAAAGGCTCTTTTCTAAGCATTTCCCTTTCGTATTCGACTGATATGTGTGAAAAAGTCATGACAGGACCAAGCAGAGAAAGTATATAAATAATTGGTTGGGATATGAACTTATACTTCAAATCCCGGCTCGGGCGTTGGAATATAACTTTACGGGCAACTAATTTGTTTATCCGTTTCAAAGGCTTTATATTAACAGGTGCCAGTCATTTTACGAAAATATATTTATAAAGACATAAGCAAGTGTTGCCCAGTCGTTCATCGCATATGTTCAACCTGTTATGGAATTAGCTTTCGGCTCTACCCCTATTACTTTACAGGGGAAAAAATGCTTAAGACTTTATAAACCGTCATAATGTCTGACAGATGGTATTTCTAGATTTATCGCATTACTCTGATACTAAACATATCAAAAGCCTTTTTTCCGCAACTGAAAAACCTAGCGCAAACATTGGCTCTCTGAATGATAATCTTTTTGTGCCTGCCCTGGACAATGAAATGGATTTCGATAAC
>JAKBQK010000413.1 GCA_021835265.1 Thermoplasmata archaeon | reverse complement strand
TGGAGGAAATATAGTTACGATGTGATTTTTATTGGAGGAGTAAACCCGTTATCGAGAGGTGGAGAAACCGTTATAAAAACATACGCTGAATTATTAAATTTAAATCCAACGCTTAAACTCTGTTTTTCAGGCAAAGGGGATCAGATGGATTCTATCAAAAAATTGTCTATAAAATTAGGAATTTCTGAGAAAGTCTTTTGGAAAAATTTTATTCCAGAGGTTGAATTCCCAACTTTCTTAAATTCCGCAAAAGTATTCTTTTACCCAAGCAAAATGGGATTCAGTTATCTGATGATGCAGGCTATGGCAACAGGGGTTCCATTGGTGACGTCAAACGTTTTTGACATACCAGAATTTGTCAAGGATTCCGCCTTGACAGGGGATCCAGATGATTATGAGTGTTTTACTAAACATATATTGCACCTTTTAGAAGAGCAGAATTTTCGAGTGAAGAAGATCGAGGATAGTTTTAGGGTAATAAATAATTATTCACCTGAACGGATGGCCGCAGAAACGTTCCGTATTTATAGTGAATACATGTAGGAGCATCTTTGATCCTTCAATAGAACTTGGAACACTTCTCTTCAATTATCATGGATTCCTGACCACCTGGATAAGTATCGCGTTACGTATTCTGCCTTTGGTGAAAAGTCTGTTGGAACTAAACAAATGGATGTCATAAGAACAGAATTATTCAAGGTAGTGTAAATGGCAAACAAAAGGCCTATAAAATAAAAAAAAGACCAATTTCCAATTGGTATAAATCCAAGAAGTGCAAGATTTGATTTCTGCACAGCTCCTAAGTGTTCTTTAGACGGCCTCATTGACATTAGAACTGATGTAGAGGAAGATCCAGAATGTGAAATGGCAAAGGCAGCCCATCACAAGCCCCGGTAAACAATGTCAGATTATCTCAAAACTGAACTGAAGTATCAAGATTATTTGAATCAGAGTGCAACTGAACGAGACCGGGTAGAGGAAGATAGGTGGCTTTCCCTGAAAATAAGAAGGGAAAAATAAAGGATGAAATGAGAAATTAAATAAAGACCAAGATTAAATAGTCGAACAGAAGTCAGTGATCCACGAAAAATTACAACTAAACTGGTACTAGTTTACGTTCATCGTTTTCCCAACCGTGCCCAAAGATACCAAAAAATCTGGGTCTTCTGTATATTTCTTCAATGTTTCGGATCGCAAAATTGACTAAGTCAGAACGTACAAAAAAAGCGTTGACACCTAAATTATCGCAACTAACAAGGGTATAGCCTTTCTCGTCTCCGAGTTTTTTCAAAGCAAGCAAACTTGCACCAAAATAATCTGTATGGGGAAACACAAAATTTGGGGTGTAAGGTATCGTCCTAGACTGGTCTGGGGGAACATTAGCATTGTACTCTATAACTACAATTCTCGGGGAATAGTTCCGTATTGCGCCCCAAACATAGTAATCATTGGAATCTATATCGATTGAAAGCAAATCAAATTCAAATGGGACATCATATTTCTTGAACAGTGACTCAACATTTTCAGCATTAATAATTTCTTTCCTCAAATTAATCTCATGGTTCTCATGACCTGAATCCATCATTAAGCCAGCCCAACCATGTTTTTCTCGCAGTTAGCGGGTATTGCACTCTGTTCCGTTCTCGACTCCAAACTCAACGTAGTAGGATGTAGTGGTTCCAATGCGGTTTATTATCTCATCAATGATCCCATCTTCACCATTCTGGGAAAAATATTTTCTTTCCCATAAGTTAAGATTTTCTGGATGTTTAATTCTTCTCTTCTCATTTCTTTTGAACTTATTATTCACTTTTCTATGAAACCGTTGCCTATATGATAAATGACTGAACGCAAAAGTCATTAGCTTATCGGTGATATGCATTAACACCTTTGCTTAAATAAATGAAAGGTATTATTTTTTCTGCAATTTTTATTATTAACTCCATAAATCGTGAAAAAACTGTGACTTGGATGACACACTTGCGAATTCAACTGGGACTATAACCCATCGAAAATAATTAAAATATATTAACTCTCCATAATTTTAGGATATAGCTTCAGATCAAATGCATCTGCAATCTTCAGTGGCTAGCCCGATATTTCAGCCAGTGATTGCTTTGCACTGTCGAAAATGACGTATATTTTTTAGAGCTCAAACATGGCCTCCTTCGCCGATATCTTCTACAAGATTCCTTTATTCTTCAACGCCCCTAGGATGCTGAAGTGCATGTAGAGCTAAATGAGTGGGATGAAGAAATACTTCCTCATAGTATCCGTGGAATGAAGATATGCCTTGTCATTCTCCAGCTTGTTCATCATTGCGCCAAATGCGACCTCAAATGGGATTGAATGCCTTGTAGTCCCTCACCAATACCGAGAGTATCTTCACAATCACAGGTTAATGCCTCTTCCATAAGAAGACGAGGTCGAAGTTGATCTGGTCCAGTTGAAAATGCTTCTGGTTATGGCTCTTCTCTGCAAGATTGATGTTCTAAGATTTCGAGATGCTTGACAAGTCGAACAGAATAGGCCCACCGTTTGTTGTGGGAGAGTGGAAGAGCCTCATCTGTGCAACGAGATCAGAGCCTATGGCTCTGAGCTTTTCCAATATAGGATTCTCTAAGGGCGATGCGTCTTCATCCTAGTGGTGGCATACAGCTTCTCCCGGGCGCTCTTCGTGTGCTATATGTGGACCGGAAATTGTGCGCCCTTCTTCACAGTGTCCCACTTAGTGTTGTTTGTGTGGAGATAATAGGTATTGCCGATTCGCTTCACCTCCGCGAAAATGCCACGACCCTCTCCGATCTTTTTGGAAATCTTCCTGATTTCGAGATATATATGTACGATAATAACGTAGACATTTATAGGGGGAATTCTGTTATCAGAACTGATAAAATACGAATATTAACGCACTCCAGATTTTTATATTCTAAAAATATGGGGGGTAGAATAATAAGTTTGTAGTAACCCGTTTTATTGGAACTCTCCTTGA